>NZ_RZRW01000001.1:0-52575 GCF_003998745.1 Mesorhizobium sp. M7A.F.Ca.US.014.04.1.1
TTCGGCGACTGGCTGGCGGTAAGGCCGCGCAAGCCCTGGACGGTGGGAGGCACCACCCATCCCGCCGACGCGCTGATCGTCATCTCGCTTTCCACTTTCCTCGCCGGCGGACGCCGTTTTGAGACCCTGTTTCAACCAGGGGAAAGGCGCTCCATGCAGTCATTCTTCTGGAATGACGGGAAGCTCATTATCTCTTACCTCGTCAATCTCGCACCGCGTTTCGAGATGTTCACTCCCGGCCACCAGGAATGGACGCGCCGAGTCCTGAACACCCTGCCCGCCGAAGGTACTGTCGACGTCTGGTCATTCGATGCGGCAGTTCACGAGACCAATGGAGAGGTCCTGATCTGTGCTCAGGATCCGATCACGCCGCCGCAGCTCTTGCTGTTCGATCTGAATGCCGCGCCGTCTCTCAGCGCTTCAGCAATCCTGAAGCGCAGCCCGGAGAATTTCGATGCATCCGGACTGGTGGTCACGCGCCACGAGGCAGTCTCTATCGATCATGAGCTGATCCCCTATACGCAGGTTGGTCCGGCGAACGGGAACGGAGATGCTCCGATTCACCTTTCCGCTTATGGCGGGTTCGGCGTATCATTCCTGCCCTACTACAACTCCCCGCTGGGCAAGCTGTGGCTCGAGCGCGGTGGCACGTGTGTCGAGGCGAACATCCGCGGCGGCGGCGAGTTCGGCACCCGCTGGCACGAAGCCGGGCGCAGGGAGGGCAAGCGTCTCGCCCACGACGATTTCGCCGCCGTTGCCTCCGACCTCGTGCGAAGGGGCATCACCCTGCCGAGGCGGATTGCCGCCGAGGGTGGCTCAAATGGCGGCCTGCTGATCGCAAACATGCTGACCCGCTATCCTGAGCATTTCGGGGCTCTGTTCTGCACAGCACCGCTTATCGACATGCGTCGCTACACCAAGCTCTTGGCGGGCGCGAGCTGGATCGACGAATATGGCGATCCGGACAAGGTTCACGATTGGGCTTTCCTGAAGGAAATCTCCGCCTATCACGCCGCAGCGCCGGGACAGCCCTATCCGCCTATCCTGATCGCCACCACGAAACGCGACGACCGCGTCCATCCGGGCCATGCGCGCAAGATGGCCGCAAAACTGCAGGCTCTTGGCTATCCCGCTTACTTCTACGAGGCCAGCGCAGGCGGGCACGGCTGCGGCGAGGACAATCGGGAGCAAGCCGCATTCATCAGTCTAGGCACCAATTTTCTCCGCAGCGCAATCGGCTTCAACGATCACCCTCCGGAGACGGCGGAACGCGTTGCAACGCAAGAGGGGCATTTGAGGTCCATCAACAATTCATTCGAGCAGGAGACGAAATAGTGCAGTGCATCCTTTCTGAACATCAAGGAGTGAATCTCATGGCGAGAACGCGAATGGGCGTAGCGCGGGCAACAGCAGCGGCGGTGGCCCTGATCATGGTGGGACAGCAGGCCGTCGCCGCGGAGCCTGCGCAAGCAGAGACCGTCCTGGCGGAGACGGGAGCCTCGGTCACCGAAGCGCCAATCCCTTGGCAGGTCCGCCTGCGGGCGTTGGGCGTCGTTACGAAAGATCTGGGCTACGTTGATACGCTTCCCGGCTCCGGTCTTTCGTATTCGGACACGGTGACGCCGGAACTCGATATCTCGTATTTCTTCACCGACAACATCGCCGCCGAACTCATACTCGGTACCACTTATGCCAACATCGCGGGCCAAGGGACGATCGGAGGGTTGGGCAACATCGGCAAAGTTTGGCTGCTGCCGCCGACACTCACGTTGCAGTACCATTTTACCGATCTCGGCGCGTTCAAGCCTTATGTCGGCGCCGGCGTGAACTACACGATCTTCTACAACCAGGACACTGGCAGCGCTGATGCTCTCAAGGTGAAGAACACGTTCGGCACGGCGCTGCAGGTCGGATTCGACTACATGGTGGACCAGCACTGGGGCCTCAACTTCGACGTGAAGAAGCTTTTCCTGAAGCCGGACTTCGACGTCACGGTGACCGGCGCGAAGCTGACGGGGAAGGCGGAGCTCGATCCCTGGCTGATAGGCGCAGGTGTCACCTACCGCTTTTGAATATCAGAGTGAAGTCTGCTTCCCGACTGCCGGTTTAAATGAAGGGCGCCTCGCGCGCCCTTTTTTACGGTCGACACTGCAGCGCAAGACCTCATGAAGCTATTGTCGGGCGGGGTTCTCTTCCGGCGGACCAAGAAGATGCACTGGCCAACCGGCCTTGCGCCTGAGGTGGAGTGCTTAGAAGCGCTTTGGATCGGGACGGGCTTTGGTATTGTGGGTGGAATGCTTCAGCCAGACCATTTGCCAGCATCGTCTCCCGGACGTCATGTGTGAGCTTCTTTGTCAGCGCAAGGCGAACACGGATCTCCTAGCAGGCCGTTGAAGAAGTGTCCCGTTTGGCCTTGAGGATTGCCTCGTCGCCGTTGTGATAGAAGGTGATGTCGATGGAGCCGTCGTCGAGCAGTTCAGCATGGCCGTCGCCTGTGACCTCGTCCATTTCGTCGAATCCGACCCATGTGAAGAAGACCGTCGACGGGCCGTAGCCGAGTTCGAGGGTTAGATGAGCCAAACGCCAGTGGGGCGTCCTGGGGACGACGCGCGCGAGATTCTGGTCGTGGTGGCCAGCCCAATACGATGTGAGAAGTTGCTGCCGGTGCGGGTACCGGAGGTCGCCGATAGTGACAGCCGATGTTCGACAGCGGCAAGGACATGCTCAGCCGTCAACGCGCCGAGGGCTTGGCCGGGAATGGTGGTGATGGAACCAATCCAGAAAGCGGCGGCTGCCCAGGAGAACGCCTTCGCGGGACTTTGACTCCAGTCCGCACACCCTGCTCAGATAGTCCGAAAAAGAGGTCAGAAGCGGAGCATCCGGATTATTATCTACACTGGGAACAGAAGCATGGAAGCGTTCTGGAGCCACTCGCCGCGCGTTTACCAGTGCCGACACTGCTCCAAGCTGACTATCTGCCATGACCACCTGCCGAACGTAGTCCGTTGATGCCACCGGTACCCTTCGCGGTCTGCTCCAGCGGGAAGATCGGGTCTGATCGACCCTGCTGACCTGTGCGGCGGCCTCTCTCGCTAGGGCGTCCCCCTTCCTGTCGTCCTCCTCCGCCGCTTTCGGCTGCTTTCGGCCCGCCGCCCTCGCCAAGGCGTCGTAGTCGGTAAGCGCGTCCTCCGTCTCCTTTAGGGGCTTCATCGCGTGACTAGAGTTTAGCGCGTGTTTGTAGGCGGCGGACCGAATGGTCGTCGAAATGCCACTCAGCGCCACCGCAAGATGCCCTAGGGCTTCCGCCTCATGATCTGACAGCGGCACGTCACGATTAGAGCCGATTGCCCTGCCTTCTTCCAGTTTCACAATGTTTGTAGTCATTTCCTGCTCCATCGCGTTGACTGAGATACGATGGAGACGGAAGTGGAGAACAAATTTTTACAAGCAACTAAGATGATATTCTCGTCAACGGGACAATAGTGGACGTTGAGGGCGGCGAACAGGGTGGTGGTGCCGTTGCGCTTGTAGTCGTGCCTCATCGTACCGAGCCGCCCCTTCTTCATCGGCAGGCCGGGTGGGTGCGGTCGAGCGCCGGATCTGGCTCTTTTCATCGACCGACAGAACGATGGCATGGGCCGGCGCATCGAGATAGAGGCCGACGACGGCGCGCAACTTGTCGACGAACTTCGGATCATTGGAGAGCTTGAACCTGGCGCCAGCGGTGGGGTGCGAGACCATGCGCCTTCCAGATGCGCCTGACGGCGCTGGCGCTGATTGCGGCGGCTTGCGCCATCATGTCGGCGGTCCAGTGGGTCCTCTCGCCCGGCGGATCGGCAAGCGTCAGTGCCACGACGCGCTCGCCGACATCGGGACCGAGCGGCGGAATGCGCCACTGTCGCGTCTTGTCGCGCAGCAGCCCGTCACAGCCTTCCGCGGCAAAGCGCTCCTGCCAGCGCCAGACGTCGGTCTTCGACTTGCCGATGCGGCGCATGACCTCGCCGGTGCCGACGCCGTCGGCGGGCAAAAGCACTATCTCGGCGCGCCAGACATGCTTTTGCGGGGCGTTGCGATCCCTGATCAGCGCCGTCAGACGGACGCGATCGGCCGACGAAACGGTGAACGATCTTCCTGTGCGCATGCGCCAGACTCGCACGCGCAGGCCAGAAAGGGAATCTCTGATTGGACTCCTATGTCAGGCGGGAACCACTAGACGCCGAGACCGCCGATGCAGACATGTTTGGTGTCGAGATAATCCACGATGCCCTGGAGGCCGCCTTCCTTGCCGAGGCCCGATTCCTTGACGCCGCGGAACGGCACCTCCGGCGTGGTGATCAGGCCTTCATTGACGCCGGTACTTCAGTCCTTCCATCACGCGGAAGGCGCGACCGAGATCGCCGGTGTAGAAGTAGGCCGCGAGGCCGAACTCGGTGTCGTTGGCGAGCGGCGTGCCCGACCTGAGACATGGGTGACGTTTTGTACCGGACACGGATGAAGTGCACCCCTCGGGTGAGCGTTTGCTCGATAATATCCACTGAAGTGAAGCAGTCGGTCTTAATGCTGGAACTCATGCCACCCGACCGACCCGGGAATTCGCAGCAGCGGCGCCGTCGAGTGCAGAACGAATGCCGTCAACCAAGGGGTCGATCTCGCTTTCGGTGATTATATAGGGCGGACAGATTCCAAGCACTTCTCCCATATTGCGGATCATGACGCCGTGCTCGCGGCACCGCCGCTCGACATCGCCGATCCTCAGCTCGGGCGCGAAGACGCGACGGGCGCACGATCCTCGACGATCTGAACCCCCGCGATGAAGCCGCGGCCGCGGGCTTCACCGACAAGCGGATGGTCGCCGAGCGCGTCCGCGAGGGCTCCATGCAAGTGATCGCCGAGACGACGCGCCTGGGTCACGAAATCGATCTCGCTGTAGATCCTGATCGCCTCGGCGGCGACGGCCGCTATCACCGGATGACCGGAGTAGGTGAAACCGTGACCGAACACGCCGACCTTGTGGGCCTCGTCAGCGGCGCATTGATAAATCTTGTCGAGATAATGACGCCGCCAATGGGCAGGTGACCGGATGAAAGCCCCCCGGCGATCGAGAGCATGTCCGGTTCCATCCCAAATGTCTGGCTACCAAACCAGTTCCCGGTGCCTCCGAAGCCGCAGACCACCTCGTCGGACAGCATGAGGATAATTTCTCACTTTCTTGCGAAGATCGGGGGTGTCCACGGTCATTCGTATTACGCGAGATCCGCGAGGCCAAAAACCATCATACCAGAGAGGCGAAACTGCTATCTAGGTGTTTAGATGCAAGAAATTAATCCTGCATTGTTCCCGCACCAGGAACACCCGAGAGGATACCAAGCAGTATTGAACCTTGTTGAAAATGCTCTCGGCGCGCTGGGCGTTATAATTTCTCGAAGGCGATCACAAGGACGTCGCGATAAGCGTACGGCATTTTCAGGTTTTCGGCCACAATCGACGATACATCGTGAAAGGTTTCGCGGTCGTTGCAGATCACAAAATCATTCGGGGAGTTCATTTCGACCTCGCCGAGGAACTCCTTTGAGGCGTCGGTGATCATGCTCATGCCGCCGGTGACGTTGACCCGCCCAATCATATAGCAAGCAATGAAGTCCACCCCGTCCTGGTGAAGGCCCTCGGGTGCCGGTTTGCCATTTACACCATCGCGCGCGACAATCCGGTAGGGATGGATCTTGATATTCCAACGATCATGTCGGGCGGCTTCACATAGAATTCTGCAGAAACCTGTCAGAATCTTTTCTAAGACGGGATGGTCTATAAAGGAGTTTTCAAGGGGCTCGAAGTGGCGCTTGAAGCCGCCATTCAGATGATTGACACTTTTTGATTGTTCGTAGGGGGCGTGGGGTAGGAGCCTAAAGATTCCGTCAGTCGCGTCATATTCAAAAGCGCTATAGCGCCGGTAACGATATGTTCCGCCGTCACGCATGTATTCATCGAGAAGAAGTCGATTCCAATGGTCAGCAAAGTTCTTCCAGGCTGCATCAATTTCGATGCCAAAGCAGGCTTCGGCGCGCTCGCCTTTTGAAAACCACCATCCATTTGTCACCAGACCGTCAGTGCATTGTTGACTGAGGTTGGCCGGCGCCTGGGGTGCGTTGTTTTCCACGGGTGTCTCCCTTTTGGTGACTTGGCGAGGACGGAACGCTTTGGACAACGCTATGTGGGTTGCGGCTTGGTATTCCCAAAGGTCGCGGTCCCTAATGTATCTCGGCGTCCTGGCTCGGATCGACCGAGGTAAAAAGCGTGTGTGATCGACTATGTAGCTGACGCTCCCGCTAACGCCCTCGAGGGCGGATGCAATGGCCCGTTCGCACATCTGGTGAATAGTACTGCCCCATGCACCTGAAACCGCCTCTTGGGACCAGGCTTGCTCAAGCCCTTGCTTCAAAACGATTGATGCCACGTCAAGAGAAGCGGTTTCGAGGTGACGCAGCGCGTCGAAGATAATGGCCGCGGCAGGGGCCTCGCGGACTTCGAGAACCTTTTGGCCGGTTGTGATGTGTTCAAGCCCGACAAAGCGGCCGTGCCCGAATTTGCCGACCGTGTTATTCAGGAACGGGATTGCGTCGACCAATGCAACATCACGGTCATCAATTGACACGAGACTTCCGTCTGCAAACCCGAGTTTGATCTCTACCGGCTGCTCTGCGGGAATGTGGCGCGTCCAAGCAAATGCCTCCTCGGGGATGGAAAAGTTCTCGGGATCTTCCAAAGGCCCCGACTCGAATTCCCGACACCAGAGGTTTTCGTCCGCGCTCCACGTGCGGTCCGCCACAAAAGTCGCTCCACACTTGGACAGGTCGGAGGTCTTCTGTTGTCGGGATATCACAGAGCATTCATACGGACTGCCGAAGTTGCCGGAAAATCCTGAGCGCTTAATGCTATTGTTAAGGCGCGGAAGACTGTTTTGAGAAAGGTTTGCTGTATGAAGAACCAGCCGTGAGTTGATTGACCTAGCATGATTAACAACCAAAGATGCGATTATGGGACGGCTCAACGAACTGCTCAACGGATAGATGCCAAGGTACTTGGCGTGGGCTCGAATGGCTGATTTCACGCCTTGTTCGACAAAGGCATCCCGCCCTTCGAGGCAGACAAAGCGCGCGCCGAACATGGCTGCCGTCCGTTCCAACAAAGGCTGATCGATGCGCGTTCCGACATCCGCTGCGACAGCTTCAATGTTCGCAAAGCCAAGGCTTTGCAGCTTGTAGAGAAGATAGGTGCTGTCGAGACCGCCGCTGAACATGGTTGCAACTGGTGCGGTTCGGTCCGGAAAAGCCTCCAGATCTTCAAAACTCGAAATGCCGCCGATGGCGGGTTTGGTGGAAGCCAAGATGGGGTTCATTTGGATGTCCTGCTCTCAAACCAGATGCCAGCAAACGTCGCAGCGAGGACGAGGCCTGCGCCTATCAAGCTCGGTACTGTCAAAGGCTCATTCAGAAGAAGGTGCGCTAGAACGAAACCAAAAAAAGGTTCTGTTCCCATCAAGAAGCCAACCCGTGTCGGTGTGGATTTTCTCACTGCGGCATTTTGAATGTAGAATGCAGCGAGGGTGCAGAAGAGTGCAAGGAAGGCAACAGCGCCCCAAAACTGAAGGGTGGCCCTCACAACAAGGCCTGAAATTCCGAACTGAGCGACGGCCAAAACGAAAGTAAGTGTTGCCACCGTCGATCCTTGGATGGCCGTCAGGGCTGCAGATGAAATCTGCCGGCCGGCCAGAAGGCGTTTGGTGGAAACGACCATAACCGCTCGCAGAATCGCGGCCCCCAAGACAAGCGCGTCACCCGGGCTGAACCTGCTGATCCCGCCAGTGAGAATGCCGACACCGATGCACGCTATGGCAGCACTTGCCAAAATGCCCGTAGGTGGAAGTCGCCGTGATAGCCCATAGTCGATGCTCGGCGTGAAAATCACACAAAGCGATATGATCAAGGCCGTGTTCATTGCGCTTGTCGATGCAACGCCGTAAGTTTCAGCAATAAAGATGCAAAAAAGTATTGTTCCCAATGCGAAGCCGCGGATGAAATCGCCCCAGGAGACCAATGCGATCTCATGTCTTGCAGCCACTGCCGTAATGATCGTAGTAATCAGGAAGCGATAAAGAACAAGTATCGAAACCGGCGCGTAGAACAGTGCGCCTTTCCCGACCGGATAGCTCGCCCCCCAAACGAATGCGACTCCCAGCAAGGCTAGATCCACCGAGAAAGATGGCGTCCGTGTTTTCCTGACAGGTATTGGAGAACTTTCGAAAACGTCCACCTTCAAAGTTTCCTTTGTGTTAGCCATCCACCCCTGCTGCGAGGGTCAAACAGATCAGGTCGTTCAGCCTCTTGGGCGATCCGTGCCGCGGCGTACTTGTTTTTGGTAACGCAAGTGCCGTGCCGATTCGGAAAACCATTGCTAGACAACAACCTGGTCGCCTTGATAGTTCGGCGGTTCATGTCCATTGTTGTCAGAATGCCGACAATGACTTCAACTGCAGGGATCCTACCGGCAGGGCCTCAAGGCGAACACGCGGCTCCAAGATGCCGACACGATGGCTGGTTCAGCCATGCTTCGACAGTTGCCTGTTTTTTCAGTTCCTTTGCTGTTCGTGCGCTAACCGCAACGCTCCATACTAGTCTCGCGTGGCTGTCCCCGTGGGGTGGGCGGCAGAAAGCGATTAGGCCCGCTGAAAGAGGCGAACCGCATCCGAAGGATCGTAACCAAGAGAAGGACCTGAAGCGAGAGCGAAGGTTGCGGGAGGCCGCGGCGGGCCTAAAAGGCAATGCCGACCGCCCCAGGAAAGGCTGACAAAAACCGCAGCGGCCGACTGTCCAATAGGGTGCGCCGGGCCAGGGCGAGCCAAATGGCAGGGGCTGCCGGGGGACCCTAAGAAAAGCCTGGGTTCACGAGCACCCGGCGCGCGCCATCAGGCGGCCAGCTACTTGGAGGGCGGGTGTATCATGCCTGTTTGTCGGGCCGAACCAGATCCATGTGGCTGACGCCGAGGGCCAATGCCAGTTCATAGATCGTGATAATTGTCGGATTTCTTCGGCCTTTCTCCAAGCCGCTGATGTACTGCTGACTGAACCCGGAAATCTCCGCAAGCTGCTCCTGCGTCAGGCGCTTCCTTTGCCTGATCCTCTGCACATTCCGTCCGACCAACTTGCGCATATCCATGCACGCAAGCCAGCGGATCAGGCGGCTTGAGTTTATCAACTATAATATGTAATCCACATTTAGCAGGCACAGGGCTTCGCGGGTCCATTGGCCGGAGATAGAATTAGCGATGTTGCAGCCCAGATCGAACACGCCGTTCGCCGACGAGGTCCCCTGGTCGGACCGCATTACAGCCTACGACAAGGACCACTTTACAACCTATATGAGGCTCCTGGACGCCTCGGCCGACAACGCCACTGAAGAGGAAATGGCCAAAGTGATCCTCGGCATTGATCCGGCACGCGAACCTGAGCGCGCACGCAACGTTCTTCGCAGTCATCTCGACCGTGCAAACTGGGTGGTGACGAGCGGCTACAAGGATTTGTTCGCCAGTTGACGAAATGGGCGGTGCGGTCGCTTCGCTTCAAGCAACGAAGTCGCGCAACCGCCATGCATCGACGTATCACCACAGCGCGGATGGCCCAGCGCTTCGCTGTCTCATCATTTTGTCCTCCGCTCGCCAATGGCTGCTTCCCAGGAATGGGTGCGGCGGCGAATCATGACAGGAACGGGTCCGCCGTCTGAGCCGCACCGCATCCGAAGGGCCGGATGGACAACCTACTGAAAGCTCACAGCTGGCTAAGGGTTGCGGGACGCCGCGGCGGGCCTAGAAGGATGCGGCGCCACCTGCTGAGAAAGGCACAAAACAGAGCGAATTGCGAGAGTCTAACGACGCGCTAGGAGGCGCAGCGGAATGGTCGAGACGCCAGAGCCAAGAAAATCGGGGCTCGACCCACCGGCACACGGCACGCGCGGTGATGGGCGCGGGCGCCCACTACGTGCGCAGGCTCAACAGAATCTCACACGGATCAGCATCGAGGGCCGCAGTTACGTCGAGAAACTCAATGACATCGAGACGCCGTTCGCCACCCTCATATTTCGCCACGAAAGATTGCGGACGACCAAGCTTCTCAGCCACCTGCGCCTGCGTCAGCCCTTTGACATTGCGCAGTGAGATCAACTGGGCCAGAAACCGCTGGTGGCGGGGAGATCGAAGAGATTTGGGCATTTAGGTGAACCGGCAGGTAGAGACCGGCTCAGCGACTAATCCCCGTTTCGGATTATCCCATTTTGGGATATTCTGCCTTGGATCCAGCGATCAACATGCGAGGTTCGCGGCAGACATGAATCAATCAACGGGAACAGATAGGACTCAAAGCTCAACACTGCTCGACGAAGTCCCTTGGTCTGACCGTCTTACCGCCTACGACAGGGCGCACTTTACCATCTATATGAGGCTCCTGGACGCCTCAGCCGATGAGGCGCCCGAAGAGGAAATGGCCCAACTGATCCTCGGCATTGATCCGGCACTTGAACCGGAGCGCGCCAGGAAGGCGCTTCGTAGTCATCTCGACCGTGCGAACTGGATGGTGACGAGCGGCTACAAGGAATTGTTCGCCAGCTGACAAATTCGCAGTGCTCGGTCATAGAAGCGTTCCTGTGCCATTGGTCAGGCTGATCGGGGCCTGCACCACAGACGCGCCGGCAAAATGGACCCGGTGGCGAGCACAATTCAGTTCCCAGGAAATCGGGGTTTGGCAACTGTCCGAGCGTCTGACGTGATAGAAGGTTCCGCTCTGTCTGGATGGGTATTAGCCCGGAGCAGCACTCCATATCGTACCGGCGCTCGACGAAGGGTCCACCTCTTCGCTTTCAAGCCGCATAACCGATAGCCATCGCCCTAAGTCAAGGGTTAGAGATTACCGGCAGGCAGGTATGCAAGCGGGCCATCCTCGGAAACTATATAACCGCACGACTAGCTGTGAGCTTTCGGGAGGTTGTCCATTCGGACCGGACCGGGGAGACTGGAGTTACCAAGCTTCAGCACTCACCGGAGGGTCCGAATGAACATCCATAAGAATGCCCGTCTCACACCGCTGCGTCGAGAGGAGATGGCGCTGTCGGTGATAGAAGGCGCTTTCTCCAAAGCCCATGCGGCGCGTGTCTACGGCGTGTCGGCCAAGATCGTGGCGCGCTGGGTCGAGCGCTACAAGTCCGAAGGGCGGGCCGGCATGATCGACCGTTCCTCGCGGCCCGCCAATATGCCGCAGGCCACCGCTGCGTTGATCGCCGAGCGCATCATGGCGCTGCGGCGGCAACGTTGGACCGGCAAGCACATCGCCCATGAGGTCGGCGTCTCGCCCGCCACCGTTAGCCGGGTTCTCAAGCGTGCCGGACTGTCGCGGTTGCGGGATATCGAACCGGCCGAGCCGATCCGACGCTACGAGCGCGAGCATCCTGGCGAGATGATCCATATCGATATCAAGAAGCTCGGTCGTTTCGAGCGCATCGGTCATCGCATTACCGGCAAGCGCACCGGCAATGCCAGCTCGCGCGGCAGCAGTTGGGAGTTCGTCCATGTCTGCATCGACGACGCCTCCCGCATCGCCTTCTCGCAGATCCTGCCCGACGAGAAAAAAGAAAGCGCCATCGCCTTCCTCAAGGCGGCGGTGGCCTACTACGCCAGCCTCGGCGTCACGATAGCCCGCGTCATGACCGACAACGGCTCCTGCTACAGATCAAAGGCCTTCGCCAAGGCCTGCCGCGATCTCGGCCTCAAGCACGTCAGGACAAGACCCTATACACCCAAGACCAATGGCAAGGCCGAGCGCTTCATCCAGACAGCACTGCGCGAATGGGCTTATGCCATCGCTTATCCGACTTCAGATCACCGCGCCGCAGAGTTGCCGGTCTGGCTGCACAGATACAATTGGCACCGTCCCCACGGGAGCCTAAAGTCCAAAACACCTATCAGTCGCCTCGCTCTAACCGAGGACAACCTGTTGAGGCTCCACAACTAGCTCGTCAGCGACGACACACCCGCTCGAGCACCCATAGACTATGATCACCGGCGCGGACTGGAAGAATACGGCTGCATCGCCCGAGCCGGCGGAACAGAAGATCTCGGCATCCAGTCAACGCTCGATACAAAGCGCGCGATCGAATGGCCCGAGCACAAGGGGATCAAAAAGCTTCTCAGACAATTGAGGACCCTTCGGACCCCAAAAGGGCTATAGCCTGATTTTGGGTTCGCACGCCTAGCTTCTTCTTGGCATTGTCCAAATGAAAAGCGATCGTGCGTGGCTTGATACCCAAGATGCGGCCGGTCACCCAGGCTGAATTACCCCGCGCTGCCCACCTCAGGCACTCATATTCGCGGGATGTCAGCGAAACCCCATCCACTGTTCGATCGCTCGGCAATTTGCGGCGAACGCAACGATGAAAGCAGGCCGCCATCAGTTGAAGAGCTTGTTCGTACCGCTCAGCGACCCGAAGAAATACTGGACGAGGCTCATCGGCGGCAAAAGTAACCGCAGCGATGCGGCCGCGGAGATCGACAATTGGGATCGTCAAACCGCAGCAGATGCTGAATTGAGCCGCCTCATCGAATAGCTGCTGTTGAGCCGGCGACATTTTATCGCCTCCCAAATTCGATCCCCAGTGAAACGGGCAGCCGCCATTTCGAGCACGCAAGACCACAGGATCGAGTTTCTCATACTGATTTTCCAGATACTGTCTGGTCCAGCGGGGTGGATAGTTTGAAATTAACCTCGGTTTGCCGGAAGGCCGTGCTGGCAAGGAGAGGTAGGCAAAGAAGATTAGGTCAAGTCGTCCGGCCGCCTCAGCCATGGCATCCCGGAAATCTGCCTCATCGATACTCTGTGACAGTCTTTCAAGGAATGTCTCGAAAACAAGTGGCATGTGCCTCGTCATCGTCGCGCTCGATTCTTCCTCTTTCTGCACGCCTTCCGGCTGCGTCGTGTATGTCCCGACAAACGTGATTGAATTCGCGGGCGTCGCTGGGCTGACCGGGCTCCAGAATGCTGCCACACTTTCGATCTTCGTCGGTCATCCCAATCATGCTGGGCTCACCCGATGGGCGTCTGGCAGACGCCTCATGATCTCAACAGCTCAATCAGAGAATCTCCATGCATTAAATCATGACCGCCCCTGCACCGACCAAATCAGGAGAAATCATCCTGCGCTGACCAAAAGCCATCATTGACCCCAGCTTTTGCAGGAATTTGGGTCGGCATTAGCATAACAATTCGGATAGCCGCTCATCCCCCACCCGGGGCGCCGTGATCCGCAAAGAAGTGTTGCGATGCTTTCTTTTCTTTGATAGGCAAATCGTCTCAACAATATTAAAATGCCTTTCCTTGTGAACGGGGTGGCGTGTGAGTATCGTCCTTCTATATACCTGACGTGATAAAATTCACCGCAATGATTATGGCCCGCTGCAATGATGTAAAGGGCACGTCTAAGCTCAATCTGCATCGGAACGTGCAGATGACCTTTACCAGACCCTCGATCCCGCACGGGCCATAATGATACTGATTACGTGGGTCAAAAAGGGCGCCCTGCCGGCGGGGAGGTACACCCGCAGGGCGCGCCGCACAGAGGTCCTGGTCGTTGGGCAACAGGACAGCGGCGGCAGAACTGATTCGGTTACAAATCGTGACTGAAATAGCCCGGAGCATGCTCAAGATCAGATATCTGGAATTCAACAGTTTTGGGTCTGCTCGGCGCAGTAGCGCGCAGGGACATGCCTGCCTCCGGACTCGCTCCTTCGCGATCGCAAAATCATACGGCACCCTCGGCCTTCAGCGCGCGATAGGTGGTATCGACCGACTTTACCGTCGCGTCGACAATGATGTCGATCTCTTTTCGGGTAATGATCAGGGGGGGGGCATAACCGAGGATGTCGCCATGCGGCATGGCCCGTCCGATGACACCATTCTCAAACAGAGCAGCTGCAGTGCGCACCCCGACCTGAAGGTCGGGTTCGAATGGTATCCTTTGTTTTGGGTCCCGCATCATCTCTACGGCCGACAGGATACCCACTCCGCGAACTTCACCAACGATGGGATGTCCCGCCAGCTCGGCCTTCATCCGGTCTTGCCAATACGGTCCAACATCGCGGACATGCTCCAGAATATTTTTTTCTTTAAGCAGTCGAATATTGGCGAGCGCGGCTGCGGCACAAAGCGTGTGCCCCGAATATGTCCAGCCGTGGCCGAGTGCGCCGTGCTTCTCAGTTCCTTGTTCCAAAACCGACCAGACACGGTCGCCAATGATTGACCCGGAGATGGGGAGGTAGGCGGAACTCAAACCCTTTGCGATGGTCACGAAATCCGGACGCATGTTATACAGGTGGGAACCGAACTTCTCGCCGGTTCGCGCGAAGCCACAGACCACTTCATCCGCGATTAGAAGGATATCGTATTTGTCGAGCACCGCTTGAATGGACGTCCAGTACCCTTTGGGGGGCGGCACAATACCTCCTGTCCCAAGTACCGGCTCTCCGATAAAAGCTGCAACCGTTTCCGGTCCTTCGGCCAGGATCAAGGCTTCAAGCTCATCGGCACAGCGCCGGGAGAACGCTTCCTCGCTCTCCTCGACACGCGCCTGGCGGTAATAGTGCGGCGTGGTTGTATGGCGCACCAAATCCAGAGGCAGGTCGAAGAAATTGTGAAAGAAGGGAAGGCCAGTTAGGCTACCCGTGACCAATCCAGACCCGTGATAGCCGCGATTTCGCGAGATGATCTTTTTCTTTTCGGGCCGGCCAAGAATGTTATTATAGTACCAGACCAGCTTGATGTTGGTTTCGTTGGCATCGGAACCGGAGAGGCCGAAATAGACCCTTCGCATGTTCTGACCGAAATACTCGACCACGGCCTCTGCCAACAGGGCGACCGGCTCCGTACCTTGGCTGGCATAGACGTGCGCGAACGGCAATTCGTGTGCTTGCCTGGCAATGGCCTCGGCGATCTCCGTGCATCCATATCCCATGTTGACGCAGTAGAGTCCTCCGAAACCGTCGAGGCTCCTTCGGCCTTCGGTGTCCCAGATATAGACGCCTTCCGCACCGGCCATAATCCTATTTGGCGTTTCGCCTCGGCTGTGCTTGGCCAGATGCGTAGAAGGATGGAAGACGAAGCTTCTATCCTTCTCCCGGAGTTGCTCGGTTCCCAGATTGCTCAAGCGCATGTCCCTCTCCTCGCGATAAATTGGCGGAGGGCACTCGGCCAGCCACCTGTTTAGCAAATAGCATACCGGAAACGTCCCTTGAGTTTCTCGGGAATGCAGGTTATTCGCCGTGAAATTCGCGGGATCGGCCCGAATTGCCGTGAAAACTAAGGCGTCACCTTCGCCTTAGCCGAGGGTCGGGGGCGCGTCCTGCAAACACGAACAGCTTACGACGCGCATGCGCCCAGCATAGTGCCCGATTAGCGGGCGATATTGACGGATGAATAGCGCTCGGGACGCTGTTCCCGCCGGCCGCGCGAGGCACGATAGAGCGCCGGCGGCCATGTTCCGCCGAACTGCCGGTCATCCCTTACATTCTGACGGTCCGGATCGGTCTTGCCCTTCCCAAGGGTGGTAATGAGGTGATCAGGGGCAAAGCACATTCGCCTCGATCAGCAGGCAGCGGGTTCCGTGCCGCGGCACAGGCTCCAACCTGGTTGGCCAGCGCTGAGAGGCTGAGGTCGTGCCCTCGCGCATATTGATAGCTTTGGCGGTGCGGCGGCTGGTGCTCGGCAGACTTCTCGAAGGAGCATAGCCAGAAGGTTCGGCCCGGCAAAGACGCGCGGCGAGAGCTCCTTGCCATTGACATCTTGATTCGCAGCCGACCAGCGCCGCCAAGTTCTATCGTCAGCGTGTTGCCTTTCTTGCGATCGCAAATTCGTGGTTGCTGCGCAGGGCGAGCCGAGCTGCGGCTCGCAGGAGGGGGCGAGCCGACAGAATTGCGCGGCCTGAAAAGCTGCCTCCATCAATGCTGGCCGCTCGTGCAGTCTCGAAACGCTGGATCAAGCCTCAAACATCGAACAGCCGCTCCTTTTCCTCGCGAAACCAGCGCCCTCGCGCGACATGATCTTGTCTGACGATCCGACGCTTCGAGCGGGGCTCCTCTAATAGGTTGCACATGACCTGCAGCTTTCAGCCAAACTCAGCAAATCGGACGTCGTGCTCTTCTTATCATCGCTCGGCAAGCTCGGAACACGCTGGCGGACGTTGCTAAGGCTAGTCGCCGCCAGCGGATGGCGAGGATGTTTGGGCGGCTAAGTGCTTTTAGGTGGCGATTATAAGCCGAGATCGCGATAGGTGCTTTCGCCATAGCTCCTGGCGCCATCGCCACGCTGAGCGTTTGAAAGCCGATGAAATTCGCTCGGCCAATTGGCTAGCGCGTGCTTGATGGCCTTCATCTTGAACGGCACGTGCACAACACATTTGTCCCTGATGATAGGCGGACAGCTCACATCTTGTTGCCGCGAGCCGTTAAGGTTTGCTGCGATTATCGGCAGACCTAGATCAAGAGCCAATTCCATTTCCCAGCGCACGAAGCGAAAAAGGTTTTTCGTCTTCTCACCGATCAGGACAAGTACCTGGCTCGATCCATTCATTCTGTTGCGAAGATTGCGTTTAACATAATCTTCGTCCTGTGCTCGGCTCGTCATATTGTCCAGATCGTGAGCGTTCGCGAATTCAAAACTCACATTCTCGCTGGCGTTCCACCCTTTCATAAAGCGGTATGCCCAAGCGTCTTCATCGCCGTCAAATATTACATAGGTCGGATCGCTGTATGCCATTGTTGTCTCTTAGTTGTTTTGACGAGCAACCCACTGGGTGTGCTCCCGTGAGAAAGCCAGTTCGGCTTCGTTCACCGCGGCGGAGAATGCCTCATCCGAGTTGGCGTCCGTAATAAGGTCGGCAGTCAAGCCGATCTCGTGAGCTGTCAACGTGTAAGCCGATGCCAATTCGTTAAATTTCTTGATCTGGGTCCACCCAATAAGGGAGGCGGCGATGACAATTAGCGGCTCGGTCGGCCAGCCTGGCATCGCGGGGTCAGCGATGCGTACTACGATGAACGAGAATCCCAGAGCGTATGCAAAAATACCAAGGCCCATCCAGACTTTCGCGGACCTCTTGTTCGAGCGCGCCTTCTTCTCGTACCACTTCCGTTGGTCGCAGATTCGTCTCTGCAGATATAGGTCTTTTCTTTCTTTTAGCGGGGAGTCCCTTATCGACATCATCTGGTCGGTTGTTTGGGGGGATGCTGAATCGGTGCCGCTCAACGCGCTACCAAGGTGACGATTGCTATCAAGGATACCTTCCATGAGCTTTCGAAAATCAGCTCTGGCGTCAGCGGCGCGCGCGTCATCGAACGGCTGTGCTCGCATCGCGAAGCGCCAAGTCAATGTCTTCACCGACTCTGCCAGAGCTCGAGCCTGATACCAGACCTGCTCGGGCTTTGTGACCGACCGGAAAATGAGGACTCCCATTGAGCAAAGAAATACCGCAGCATAGACACCGAAATAGGCTTTTGATGGCGACAAGTCCAAAGAGAGCACCGACGCTAAAAAAAGAAGAACGTACTCTGCCCGGATCAGGCGCAGAAACGTCGCCTGCTGCTCGTTGGATGCCACGTCGGCGCTATTATAGAGTCCAGGATATTTCATTTTTGAAGCACACCAGTCTATTTTGTGGCGGTAAATTCTTTAAGCCAGGATTTGGCAAACGTGAGGTTAGCAGTCGAGCTTACAGAGCCTATTCTTGAGCGAGGCGCGGTCCCTCTGTTCATAAACAGGAATGCAGGTCCTGTCCCATCAATGTAAGGGTATAGGCCCAAAAATTCTTGCCCGGAGAATGTTTCCGAAGAATTTTTTGCCACGGGCAGAACCGCTACCGCGGTCCGAAACCCATCGAAAAAGCCAAGCTCCCAAGGCATCCATCTGGATCCTGGAGAATTGTTTGAATGCACATAGATTAGCGTCTTTGACTGCCTCATACGGGTCCGCAGCAACTCGGCGGTGGCCGAGGAGACTTTTGTGCGGTCCAGTTGTGAATCTTCGACCCAATCTACGTAAGCAGTGAACCCAAGCTCCTCGAAAATTCGCTTCACACCGAGAACGATCTCTGCGTCCTTGAAAGAATGTGACAGAAAAACGTCGAATGACGATCTGGCTGTAGCTGCGGCCGTCTCTTCCTTTAGAACGATCGATGCGGCTCTATGTCCTCGACTGGCATTCGCAACTCTTTTCAGCTCTGCCTCGGTCAGTAGCACTATTCAAATCCCCCCATGATCTGTTCGCAATCTATGAACTTGACGCCCATTCGATTAAGCGACCCTTGTCTTGTGAAAACTGGCACCATGCTCTCCAGCCGGTAGCGCAACCTCCACCTTCTCAAAGACCACGTCGGGTGGCAGGAGTGACCGGCCTTGTCACCCACCTACGCGATCCCGGCACAGCCATGCTCCTCGCTTAGAAGGCTGCGGAGACCAGCAATGTCAAACAGGACAGACGATCTCCTAATCTCGAACAGCAACGAACTTAGGACGTAAAAACGCGATCTCCGAATGTCCGCAGGCGTCGAGGGCCGGGTTGGTCGCCAAGGCCGAGCGGGCCAGCTTGCACTCCCGCTACCCGTCGGCTTGCCAAACCCTCGCTGTAGATTTCGCCCCCTACACGGATGCGCTGACCGCGACTAAGCTCAATCGCCACTGATCGCCAATCCAGGGCGAAAGTTCCCCCCTTGAAGTAGCGGTAGAGGCATTTTTCGGCACTTCGCATCTTAGATATGGACGCCTCCTCAACCAGGCACGATCCGGTTTGGCTTCTCGCCGTAACCGTGCTGGGCAAGTGCGTCCGATGGCTGCTTCGATCCTCTCCTGGAATAGATCGGTTCCAGATTGCTCAAGCGCATCGTCCTTGCTCGCGATCAACTGGCGGATAGCGCTCGGCCACCTTTTTCCAGCAATTAGTATACCGCAAATGTCCCTTGAGTTTCGTCGGAATGGGTGCCTTTTGCCGACGAATCTACGGGATCCGTGCCAAACGCCGTTGAAACTTAGCTTTTGGGTTACCGTTGCCTCAGGGCGGACAAAGGTATCGGTGAATTGGACTTCACTGGTTTCGTGACGACAAGGCTATAGTATTGATCAATCCCCAAGCCTGCCTGCAGCAGTCCCTCCATGAAATCCTGATAGGCGGCCATAGAACGAGATGCGACCCGCATCAGATAATCCACGCGCCCCCCAATTGCCCAGCAGTCCAGGATTTCCGGAATGTCTTGGATAGCAGTTTCGAAGTGTCGTTGGTCCTCAAGACGATGACGATCCAGCACGACCTCCACCATCACAAAGATCATGCCGCCGATGAGGGCAGGACTCAGCCGCGCATAAAATCCCTCAATAATCCCCGCGGCCTTGAGTGCTCGGAGCCGCTCCGAACAGGCGGACGCCGAAAGATGAACTCGTTTTGCAAGCTCACTTTTTGAAATCCGACCGTCTGCCTGAATTTCGGAGAGGATCCGCAGGTCCCAACTGTCGAGTTGCACGGGATCGGGTTTCGACTTCATAACCTATGCTCTCAGCGATGACATCGCGTTGTGTGCCGATCAATTCTATCATCAATTGAAACGAGCGAATGTAGCAGTGGAAGGCATCCGTTCCAGGCCCGAGATGTGCCAGAATGGGGTACGAAAATCAGCTGAGGGTGAGCGATCCGCTGAGAAAAGCTGCAGAAGTAATTTGGCTATCGCCCCAACGCCCAACGGGGCAATGGTGCAGCTGGAGAGAATAGTCGGCGGCGGCGGAGACCATGATAAATAGATAACCGATTTTCTTGAATCTCGCTGCCGTACTTGATAGACGCGCGACTGCATTCGACCCTCGATCGCATGGACGGCATACTCAATGCAGTATTCACTCGCACATTCAACTATTAGGGTGAATTGAAGGCCTTGCTTGGCCGGCTCGCCGAGGCGCAGGGCACCGCAAATGCCGCTCGTCTTATGGCTTGCCCGATAATTTGGCGCTCGGGTCTGGCCGAAATCGCCCAACCGGAAAGACTCAAACACCGATGTTGCGTGCGATGCTGTCGGCTGCCATACGCTTACGCCACTCAAGAGGCCCGGAATTGTGAATGGAGTTTCCCTCAACATCGACAGCCATGACGACGGGCATGTCCTGCACATCGAATTCATAGATGGCTTCCATGCCCAGGTCTTCAAAGGCGACAATCCGCGCCGCCTTAATCGACTTTGAAATCAGGTACGCAGCGCCACCCACTGCAGCAAGGTATGGCGTTCTGTGTCTTACAATCGACGCGATGGCCGCCGGTCCCCTCTCCGCTTTGCCCACCATCGCGAAAAGGCCGGTTTCGGCGAGCACCTTGTCCGTAAAATCGTCCAAGCGGCTGGAGGTTGTTGGACCGGCGGGTCCAACGACTTCATTCCTCACTGCCCGGACGGGACCGACGTAGTAGATCACGCGGCCCCTCAGATCGACTGGGAGCGGCTTGCCGGCATCAATCAGTTCGACCATTCGTTTGTGGGCAGCGTCACGGCCCGTCAGCATCTTTCCAGAAAGCAGGAGCGTTTCACCGCAGCGCCACGATGCCGTCTCTTCCTTCGTAAGCGTATCTAAATTGACCCGCCGGACGCCGGCTGGGTTCAATTCGTCGGCTCCGATGTCGGGCCATTCGCGCAAATCGGGCGGCTGGAGGCTGATGGGTCCAGAGCCGTCCAAAGTAAACTTCAGGTGCCGGTTGGCGGCGCATTGCGGGATGAGCGCCACAGGCTTGGACGCTGCATGAGTAGGATAGGTCGCAACCTTGACGTCAACGACTGTCGTCAGACCACCAAGGCCTTGGGCGCCGATACCAAGCGCGTTGATCCGCTCATAAAGCTCAATCCGCAGCCCCTCTTCTGCGCTTGACGCCCCCCTTGCGATCAGTTCCGCCATATCTATGGGCTCGTTCATGGCCTCCTTGGCCAGCAGCATCGCCTTTTCAGCGCTACCACCGATGCCGACAGAGATCAGTCCAGGTGGACACCACCCGCTGCCAAGGGTCGAAACGGTATTGACCACCCAGTCGGAAACGGAGGCGGTGGGATTGAGGGTGGTAAAACGTGCCTTGTTCTCCGACCCGCCGCCTTTCGCGGCGATGGTGATCTCAATCTGGTTACCTTGCACCAGGTCGACATGGACAACTGCCGGTGTGTTGTCGCGGGTGTTGACCCGTCTAGCGAGGGGATCCGCAACGATCGATGCCCGAAGGGGATTGTCCGGATCGAGATAGGCTTGACGTACGCCCTCATTCACAAGATCCGCGAAACTGGCTGTTGACTTAATGCGGGCATCCATGCCGACCTTTGCGAAGACAACCACAAGTCCGGTGTCCTGACAAATCGGGCGCCGCCCAAAGGCCGCCATGCGGGAGTTCAGCAGAATCTGACCTATGGCATTCTTCGCCGACGGGCTCTGTTCTCGCGTGTATGCGTGAGAAAGAGACCGGATATAATCTGGAGGATGATAGTACGAGATGTACTGAAGGGCGTCGGCGACGCTCCTTGTGATGTCGCTACCGGCCATGGTCCGTGTTCTGTTTCCCACCGGATTTTATCCAAATGAACCGAGGCCATTGACCATTTTCAGAATCTGGAAGCTTCGCACCCCCTGCTCGCCGCCTTCATATCCATAGCCGCTTTGTTTGACTCCTCCATAAGGGGCATCAGCGGAAACCCCTTTCAGGTAATTCACACTAACAGCGCCCGCAGAAAGACCGCCCACAAGCCTCTGTTGCGTATCGGCCGCGCCAGTAAACAAGTAGGCGGCCAGACCGTACTCCGTGGCGTTGGCTTCATCGATCGCCTCTTCGATCGTATCGAAAGGAGCCACGGTGAGAATTGGTCCGAACGGCTCTTCATGAAGCACTCTCGCTTCCTTCGGTACGCCAGTCAGGATGGTTGGCGGCCAGTAAAACCCCGGTCGGTCAAGGGGGATGCCACCGGTCTCGATTTGGGCGCCGCCCTCTACCGCATCTTTGGTCAGGCGTTGCATGGCCTCGATTCGCCGCGCGTTTGCCATGGGACCCATCTGCGTTGCAGGGTCATCCGGTGGACCGATCCTGATTTTTCGGACCGCCTCCGTCATCCGGAACAGGAATTCCTCATAGCGGGATCGGGCGACAAGAATCCTGCTGGGCGCATTACAACTCTGGCCCGCGCACTCGAATTTGTATTCCGAAATAGCCGGTATCGCCGTTGCCAGGTCGGCATCTTCGCACACAATAACCGGGGAATGTCCACCGAGCTCAAGGATGCAGCGCTGCAGATTATTCGCGGCCAGTGTGGCCAGCTGTTTCCCAACAGCGGTCGACCCCGTGAACGTCAAGACTTTGACAATTGGCGAACTGAGCAGATGCCGTGATATATGCACAGGAACACCGAACACCAGGTTGACCACGCCTTCCGGTATCCCTGCTTGACGCAAAGATTCCACGACATGGACAGCCACGCTTGGCGTCTCTTCGGCCCCTTTGAGGATCACCGGGCAGCCTGCCGCCAGCGCGGGGGCGAGCTTGCGGGCGATGAGAACGGCTGGATAGTTCCACGGCGTAAAGGCAGCGACGACACCGAGGGCCTCCGGGACGATCATCCTGTTCGGACCCAACGGAATCGGGGTCGACAACTCATCGGCATGCCGGCCATTCCATTCCAGCGTTTCGACTGCGCGCGCGTACTCTCCTGTTGCTTCGGCAATCGTCTTTCCCTGTTCGGACGACAGGTCCCTGGCTGCGGCGCCAGCTTTCTCAGCCAGATTGCTGGCGGCAGAGACGAGGATCTCGCCACGCTCTTTGGCGGGGCGTGAGGACCACGCCTTGCGGCTGCGTTCTGCCGAAGCAAGAGCTTCATCCAAGTCTGGAACCGTAGCCGAGGCCACTGAGGCAAATACCTTCTCCGTCGCCGGGTTGATCACCGGCAAAGTGGCTCGGCTACCACCGGCTCGCCATTTGCCATTAATGAAGAGCTCGTAGCTCCTGGCGTGGGACATCGCGGGCTCCACTTGTGATTCTGGCCATGCGAGCGCCGTTTCAATTTTCGAAGCCGCTGAGCTCGCTTGAGCCAGTTTCATCGCGATGGTCGCAGCGGGTCAAATATCGATTAGTGCCTAAATCCATCTGGAATCCAGATCGATCTGTTCCGACAGGAAGGAAGTCATGCCGTTGTTTACAGATCGATGGTTCTCAGGTCGCGTCAGGAGCCGATGCTACCCAGCCCCGGCTCTCAATCAATTCTCTGGCGACCTTCGGAATGAGCTTGCGGACCGCAGAAACGGCCGCAGAACGCTCATCTTTGGGATTTACAGCAAGCACCACGGAGCGGGTAATTACCGGATCGACTATCTTGACCGTCCGGACCAGCCCTTGAGAGGCTTCTTTCTGAACGGCAGACGGGGCGAGAATAGAATGCGCTTTTCCCTCTACGACCATGTTGATGATCGTTGAGAGCGAGTCCACTTCAAACTTGACGTCCATCGCGCAACCGTGTTGTGCGACGACATCAGCCACCGAACGCCTGACATTGTTGTTGCGCATGGGAACCGCCAGGGGGAATGCATGCAGGTCGGCCAGAGATATCGCATCTTCAAACGGTGGCTCGCCGGACGGAACCACCAGACAAAGGTCTTCGCGCGCTAGCACAGTCATTCGCCCCACACTGTCCGCAGTGCGGTACAGAACCGCCAGATTGAAGCGTCCAGCCGCCATCCATTCCTCTAGCGGTCCCGTCATACCCTCGACCATCTTGAGGGACACCTTGGGCAGTTCGTGTCTTACCGTCTCAAGCAGCGGACCGCTCAGGACGCGAGCAGCTCCAGACGGAATGCCAATAGTCACCTCCCCGGCGGGGGAAGCGGCTGTGTTGGTCAATTCCACCTCGGTAATTCGAATTTCTTTGAGAATCGCCCGCGCCCGCTCCAGGAGTTTGGCTCCTGACGCCGTCACGCTCACGCCGGTCCTGTCGCGTATCAGCAGCTGAGTGCCGAAGCCTTCCTCCAATTGGCGCACATGCAGACTCAGCGCACTCTGGGCGACATTCAGAAAGCCAGCGGCCTTCGTGAAACTGCCTGCTTCGACCACGCCAACAAAGTATCTTAACTGCCTGATTTCCACGGGTACTCTTCCGAGGGCGGACTGCAATGATGTAATCTATCTCGAAATGTGATGGCGCGACAGCAATAATTGCAGAGCGACATGACGCCTAACTGTCGTGTCATCTCAGTGTGGTTTGACCAAAACCGTAACCTATGTGTCCAGAATGGACCCAACCCGCCGAGGCTTCAACCGGCCAACTCGGCGCCCTGATCCATGGAGATGATTTCTCGGACCCTTCGAATAACCGGTAGATCGACCATCTTCCCGTCCAATGTGAACGCGCCTTTGCCTTGCGCCGTCGCATCTTTTTCGCCGCGAGGACACGACGGGTCCCTCGAGTTCTTGTGCGCTTGGTGAAAAGCCCCATCGATGTTTAAATGGATCGCCTGCGGCCCCACGAAGTTATCATTGTCTAAGAATCGCCGATGCTTCCTATCGAGCCGAGACTGCCGCATGGGGAACAGAACGGAAAGGTTCGGCGTCAAAAGCAGGTCGAGTTCTGGGGCACCGCCAACAGCTGCACTGAAGTCTTCAGTACCAAGCGCCATTGCAACCAGCGGCGCTAACAAGATGGGAAAGGAGGTCATTGCTATTGCCGCTGGCGGACTTCGGCCGGCCACCCCATTTCCTCTTCCGAGAGGTGAATTGTCCAACCAACCCTGCTGACTAATGACGAGCATGATCGTATCGTCAACGTGTCACAGAATTGCTTGCAAGCTCACGGCCTCAGCTGGGCCAACGAACATTGAACTCCGTGGACGAAGCCTGGACCCGTCGTCATCCAAGTCAATCCGCGCCTCGATGAGGGGACAGATCCTCAATTGGTTCAGCTGGCTTGCAGTATTGCACCTAGCAGTCACGGCGAGGACTGGGATTTGCGAAGAAGGCATTCTCGCAGTGCGGCCGTACGGTACCTCATTCCTGGCACACTGGATTAGATCGCTGGCGACATTAAGATCAGGTGTGACCGAGGTGAAATTTTATGTCGAAAACCTGAAGGCAGGGCGTCAGGCAGGGCGATTACAGAGATCCTATCGGACATGTCATCGCAGTTTCATCCACCATTGCTCGACCGAGGCGACACTCATCGTCCCATCAACCTAATCCATTGGTCGATCACGCCGTTCACGACCCTTGGCGAAGAAGGAATCAGCAGCCCCTAGGCTCAATTGGAAAGCGGGGCGGGGTCCATACGTATCTTCGTTTCCGGGCACCTCATGCTAATGAAGCCGCGACAACAGGTTGGTTATGCACCCAGGTGCTGGCCAATCCGGCTTGACTGGAAAGTTTCATACCCAGGCCTGGCACAGGCGAGCGTGATGCCGCTCTCGCTATGTTGGACCGCAGACGCCGCGACGGCGCATCGACTGGCGCTGGCGAAGCCTAGGACGCGCCAGTCAAGGACCTGCAAAGAGCAAGATCACGCCGCGCGTTGCCTTCAACGCCCATTTGAGCAGAAAGCAACAAGCCTCGCGTATAGCGATCGATGACCGCACGAAGCGCCATCCGGGCTATGATCTCAGTCAGCACTGCCCTAAGGGGTCAGAGGAGGGTTCGGTCAGTCAAGACCTCAGACGGCATGGCCAAGGTCAAGCTGCGAGGATGTGCCACCGCGGGCGCGGCATAACTTGGCGGGCTACAATTTGGTTCGCTTGCCCAGGCTGCTGGCAGCGCCGGTAGTCGGCCGCGCCGGACTGGCACCTACGTCTGGTCCATGAACGGTTGCTTTAGCAAAACCGAAGTCCTCGCCAAAACTCTTCGCCGACGTGCGACGACCGCGCCGGTGCTCGTTCCGGGGTCGGCAAGACGAAGACAGGCCTACTCTGGATTTATGCCCGCGATGACTGATTAGGGAGGGAGCGGACCGCCGGGCGTCTTATGTCTATGCGCCGGACCGAAAAGGCCCAGCGTGCGATCGCTCATCTCGCAGGCTCTCTACCGGAACTTGCAGGTCGACGGCTATAGCGGGCCATCGCTTGCTGGCCGACGAAAAGCGGCTTCACGCTCGCCTTCTGCCATGCCGCGCCCGATCGAGGCGCTAAGAAGGATCCGCGAACTCTAAAAGATCGAGGATGACATCCGTAGCCGAGGCCAACGAGGCCTTGCTGCACGCAGGCAAAAAGTGCTCAACCATCACGGCACTGGACCCAGGGCGGCTAGAGAAGCTCGGCCAAATCAGTCAGAAGACCAAGCTCACAGCGGCGATCCCCTACACGCTCTCGCGCTGGGAAGCGCCTCTCGCGCATCCTGGACGAGGCCATATCAAGATCGACAGCAACGTGGTCGAACGCTCAATCATACGCAACTCTTTTTGCAGCTCCGGCGGTGGCGCTGAGCACTGGTCAGTCATCGTGTCGCTGGGTGATCGCCGGGATTGGCCGGATAGCCTGAAGCTAAGGCCGTCGAGCCAGACCCTCTGACCTGCCACTGAACTTTCAACCAGTGGCGATTAGCCTCGGCCGTTTCTGTTATGGCGCGGTTTGAGCAACGGGCGGAGGCGCGAAGCCTTCATTGAGTGCAGCGTCGGAGCCGGTTGCGGCGAGGGTTCCGGCGAAGACCGCCGGGGTCAAATAGCGAGCGAGGAATGCGGCCTCACGGTGTTGAACAACACCAGGAAAGAACACCCACAGGACCGAGGAACGCAAGTTTCTTTATCCGTGGCATCCTTGGGCCGGGCGTTGTGTTCACGTTCATGAGGTGATCGAGAACGCCGACCGGGAGGTTTTCCGCTGCAGTCTCTCCCGCCACGCCTCCGATCGGTGGCTGGAAGTTCCGGCCTGGATGTTTGATCGCGGTCTGCACCGCGTGGCGCATTGCCCTGCCCCACATATCGATCCCAGAACGCTTGGCGTCTTGGTGACACTGCTGCAGGACCCGACGGCCAATTCCCACACCCCATCGCAATTGGAGGATTCGGGCGCAGCATCGGGTCCTCACGAAGCGAACCGGGGAGAGGTCCATACCGCGCCAGCCTACGACATATCAGTTCGATCTTCTCCAACCCGCACGACGCGCAGACCGCGCAGATGCCGCCATTCGCTCGCGCAGCCGCCGTAAGGCGCGAGATGCTGGCGCTGATTCCGGGTGCACACGAAGGCTACGTCGGCTGGGAAAGGCGGAAGCGATCCGCAAGATGGTGAGCGACCACGTGCCCACGAGCCGGCATCACGGGGCGCCCAAGCATGGCGACGCTCTGCTCGCCGACCTTGTCCGCTGCCGGCGCTGCGGCCGCGAGCTGACGGTCCGCTACACGGGAACCAAGCACAACATTCCGCGCTATTCCTGCTGGCGTGGTCTGCTTGACAATGGCGAGCCGCGTTGCATCGCCTTCGGTGGACTCGCGTCGATCGAAGGCGTTCATCCTCTGCCGGACGGTCCATGGGTCTTCAGCCGATCAACGCTTGACGAACCGGCGGCTCAGCGCATCGTTCATCGCGCGCGGCAAAACCCAAAATACCCCATGGGATCGCATCCAGATCAGCAAAACCTATTCACTCAAATGACATAGACAGATGAGTGTTATGAACAGGATTTAGGTCCTGCCTCCATTCGGCAGTGGCACTGCGGGCGTGGTCGAGGCCGAAGAACAGGCCATCGTTCAACAGCTCGTCTCGCATTCGGCCGTTGAGGGAATCGCGTAGCCATTTTGCATCGGCTTGCCCGGCGCGGTGTAGTGCCATTCGCTCCTGTTCAGCCGCTGATAACAGGCCAGTCAGTTGTTGCCCACAAGAATCAGGATCTCGTGGGCGCGCCGCACCACTGGCGGATCTATCATTTTGCCATTCAACGAGAATGCGGACAGTCCACGCGTGGCGGCATCATTTGCCGCCGCGACAACTTTATGGGCCCACTCGAGCTCCTGGGCGCTTGGCGAGAAAGCCTCATTGAATATGGCCACCTGTGTCGGATGGATCGCCAAAGCTCCGGCAAAGCCAAGCCGCCGCGCCCGCACCGCGGCCTCACGAAGTTTATGCGTGTCCGAGAACTCGCCGATGCTTCCTATGAAGCCCAGCGGGAGCAAGCCGGCCGCGCGGGCGGCAAACAGAACAGAAAGGTTCGGCGTCAAAAGAAGGTCGAATCCTGGGGCGCCGCCAACAGCGGCGCTGAAGTCTTCAGGGCCAAGCGCCATTGCGACCATCCTTGGATGCGCCGACGCAATGGCCGCAAGCCTTTGCAAGGCGCCCGGGGTCTCAATCTGGGCAAGGAACCGGATGCCTCCCTGCGGAAGATTTCTTTCACGTTCTAGTTCCGAAACCGCATTCGCGATCTCTATAACCCACTCTGCCGAATCCGTCTTCGGAAGAACCAGTGCGTCAACACCCGCCATCACGGCTGCATCGAGATCGGCCGCCAAGGCGCGCAGACCATGATTCACGCGGACCAAAACAGATGCGCCTTTCCGGCCCACCTCTGCCACGCATTCAGGAAGCTGCTGCCGTGACTCTCCTTTCCGATCCTGGGGCACGGAATCCTCCAGGTCGAGAATGACGCCATCTGCGCCCCGCTCATGGGCCGTCTCTACAAAGCGCGGAACGTGAACAGGAACGAAGAGCAGGGATCTCCAGCGCGGTACAGACATCGCGCCTTCAACGGCCGCAAAGGTGTCCTTGATCATGGAGACGCCTTTGCGGCCGATTTTAGCGCGGGCGCTGCCAGTGAGCTTTCTAGGCGGCCGGTGCGCTGAAATGATCCGAGGTACACAGGCATTTTGTAAACCGCGAGCAGTCTCACCTTACTGAAACGCGCGCTCACGCTGACGCGGCTCTTTCGCGCAAAAGCGCCCGCACCTCCTCGCGGACAGCCTCGGTATGAGAGCCAAGAGCCGGGACTGGGCGAAGCGAGGGGAGCTCCGAGTTGAAAATCGCCGCCGGCGCTATCGTCTCGACGGCTCCATCGGGTGTTCCAACCTGCACCCTGCGAATGTGTGGATGCTTTGAAACATCCACCACTTCGTTCAGTCGGCCATATGCCAGGCCGGCCGCCTCGAGCTCCTGCATCGCATCGTGGCAGGATAGTTCAAAAAACCGCTGTTCAATGATCTCATCAAGTTGCGCACGATGAGCGAGGCGCTCCATATTGTCAGCAAAACCAGGTGCGCGTGTGAGCCCGGACTGCTTCAGGAATTTCTCGCAGAAATTCACCCATTCGCGGTCATTCTGAACCGAAAAGATGACCTCTTTGCCGTCGGCACAGCGATAGGCACCATACGGCGCGAGCGACGGGTGTTTCACGCCTGCGCGTACCGTCTGGTAGCCGCTGTAATCATTTTGCAAAACCGGCACGTTCATCCAGTCGGCGACGGCATCAAACAGTGACACCTGGATGCTGGTCCCTTCGCCGGTGACCTCGCGGTGGTACAGTGCCTGAAGAATGGCGCTGTGCGCTGTCATGCCCGCCGAGATATCGCAAACCGAGACCCCTACACGCGCAGGCCCCTGTTGGTTGCCGGTGATAGCGCATAGACCTGTTTCGGCCTGGACGATCAGATCGTAGGCCTTCAAATGGGAATACGGCCCTGACTCCCCGAAACCAGAAATGTCGCAGGTGATCAGCCGCGGATATCGTCGACGCAGATCAGCGGACGCGAACCCCAGTTTTTCTATGCTGCCCGGCTTTAGATTCTGGATGAAGACATCAGCACTGGCAATGAGCGTGTCGAGGACGGCGCGATCCGCCTCCAACCTCAGGTCTAGACAGACCGACTCCTTACCCCGGTTGAGCCAGACGAAGTACGCGCTCTGCCCCCGCACCAGCTTGTCGTAGTTTCGGGCAAAGTCCCCTTCGGGCCTTTCGACCTTGATCACCCGGGCGCCTGCGTCAGCAAGGCGAGACGATGCGTAGGGAGCTGCAACGGCCTGTTCGACCGCCACAACCGTGATGTCCTTGAGACTGTTTAGCATCAGGGCGCTTCCTACGCGGCTTTCAGGTTTTGTGCCCGACGCCGATCAAGCATGGCGAGCAACCGATTTTGTTCGTTGCCTACAATGGAAAGACCTTCGTCGATGCCCATGCCAGGCTTCGCGAGCATCATGTCCGCCTGTGTTGCCACCGAAATGTGAACCGTCGCTCGCGCGGAGAGATCCGTCTCGCTGCAGCTGCCTCCCACATAGGCGTCCACGTTGTTCTCTTTGCACAGAAGCACCGCACGGGCGCTGTCGGCGATCGAGCCCACGTCCGGCGTCTTGATCTGCACGAGATGGGTCGCCTTAGCCTCCGCAAACAGACGCACATCCTCTAAGGTGTTGCAGCGTTCATCGACAACGATGCGCGCACGTGACGCGCGCGCATTCAGAATGCCGACGATCTGCCCGTAATTTTCGACCTGCGCCGGCGTAGACCCGAAGTCGGCTGGCGATTCGATATTCACCGTGAACTCCGGAACCGCGTCAGCAACCTTACTGATGAAGTCGGCGATGCGCTGGACGTCGAGCCCGATCTCCATACCGATCCAGCCGTACACATCGAAATGCAGCACCGGAGAATAGTCTGGTTGGCCGATTTGCTTGACGCGGTGCGCCACCCATTTGACGAAATCCAGAAAGGTTTCTCCCCCAACGCCGAATTTGCTACGCGAGTTGATGAGGCCATGCGGGATCACATCCACCCCCTTCAGGATCATTTTATCGACATTGATTTCGCGCGCATCACCGCTCTGGCAATAAATTGGGACACGACGATGCGGCATGGATAGGCAAAATTCCGAACAAACCACCTCCGCCATGGTACGACGCGCAGCATGGGCAGCAGCGCTTAAAAGGGCTTGGCTGACCCCATATTCGATGCATAGTGGGAGTCGTTTCCCAGTATGGAGATCGAAGACACTGGAGCAGGCTGTCAAAAAGCTGGACGCATCAATGTTTAAGAGCCGCGGGACAACAACACGTGACGTGAGATCCATGATGGCTCCGACGTCAAACAGGGGGTCACGCCCGCCAGCCCCTGAGTATTGCACTCCCATCATATCGCCCCAGGCGACCATATCGTCTTCCAGGACAAGCCCGACGCTTAAGCAAGCTGCCGGAACACGGATATCACGGAAGCCGGGCGTCAATGGCTCGCCGACGTAAACAAAACCGTCCTGGCCAACCCCTGCCCTAATGGCAGCTTGATCGTCATAAAAGAAGGCGCCGTTGCCGGGCGTGAGAATGACGTCTTTGATCTGCACTGAATTATACTCGAGTTTGGCCAAGCTATGAGCTGCGGCCGGATTTGCGCGCTCTGTCCTAAGTTATGCCCCGTTCGGAATCGGTTTTGCCAATATAAAGCCCCGAACGTGCCCATCTCGTTTTAAGATACGATAAAGTTGTTTTACGGGCGTCAGCGGGGACGGCACCGTCCGCCTCCCCTCTTGGTCGCGGTGCGCCGGATCGTCGCCCCTGCTTCCATAACAGAAGCTAGGCGATCAATCCGTCCGGCCAGCTCCCATCTCGGACCGCCACTTTCAACCATGGTTAGTATAAACCAAGCGATCAAGGATCAAGCAATCTTTTTGGCATGATTTTGGAAGACAGGATCAGCCGCTGATCGATCCGAGGAGCTGGCCTATAAGCTCCAGTCGAGGCCAGTGCCTTCATACCGGAGTTACTACAGCTGGCCAAGGCGCGGCTAATCTGTACCTCTAGTTATGCAGCGGCCGCGCAAGGATGGCTACCCCTTCATTGCGGTCGACATGCGCGCCCGATCCTATGGCTAGGACGATTGATGGCCCAGGCGCTCGGATGTCAATGGACGGAGCGGAAACAGAATCCATAGAGTGTAGGATACCTATAAGATCTCCCGACCTCACTTCATCCAACACAGAGCAGCGAGGTTCGAAGATACCCTGCGCGGGCGATTTCAACTCGTCTGATATCAGCGTCTCAAGGGTCTGACTGGACCTTTTGTTACGGAAAGACACGTCCTCGACTTTTCCTTCGACGAGTCCAAGCATAACGAGCGCGTTGCGAACTCCAGCTTCATAAATCGCTAGAGCTTCTGCGCTAACCGTACCACCGCCGAATTCCGCGCAAACGAATACCTTCCCTAGGCTATGTGCCCAACTGTCGAACATCCCAGCCGTGTCGTCATGTTGCCAGAGCAATGTTACGGGCAGCTTAAATGCCGCTGCCATTGCGAGCGTCTTAGCCATGAGATCCGCATCAGCAATTGGATGCGTGATGACCGCCGGGGGAAAATCCCACGTTGGGCCGAAGCTGTGCAGATCGAAAACGATGTCGGCATTTGGCAACAATACGCGTGAAACCGCATCCGCGATTCGTTCCGTAACAGACCCGTCGGCACGGCCCGGAAACACGCGGTTCAGATTCAAACCATCAAGCGGAGTATTGCGGCTCCATGCTTGAACTGCCAATGGATTAAGCACTGGCAGCACGATGATCCTACCACTGGTTTGCGCTTGTGGCAGCCACTCGATAAGCCGCCGCGCGACTAATGGCCCCTCCATTTCATTGCCATGATTCCCACCGGTGATAAGAAGGCGCGGTCCATCGCCCTTATTAAGACTAAAAACCGGAAGCGAGAACTCTTCATGGTCGGCGCCTCCCGGCACAACGAGGTGTCCTCTGCTCACGCCATGCGCATCGAGATCAAACGTAAGATGTGGTGCTTCGTTCATTGCTTAACCTATTGCGGGTGATCTGGCGACTTTGACCGGGCATATGGTCTTGTACACGGCTATTTTTTTCGCCTGGAACTATGCACACGCGGTCACCACTTCGCCAATATAATGTCCGAGACGGCACCATCGCGTTTTCAGATGACCAGGGCTCGCTCTGCTGACCTGTCCCTTGGTTCGTCACCTTGATCCCGGTGCACTAAGGGAGGAGGAAGGTCAAAGTCGCGGTGGGTAGCCGATTTCAGAAATCGCGCGATCAGCCGGTTGACGTTGGCTAGCTGTTCGTTGTTCAGACGGGCGAAGGATCTGTGCGATCCGGTCAGCGCCGTTGACCTCGAATTCCATCCTGGCGCGCAGCAAGAGGATCGGCAGGTCTGAGCTTGCTGGCGAGCAAGGCCGGCCGATCCCAGACATAGTCCGAATCCTTGATCCGCATGTGCCAGATGATAATTGCAAGAGCTTTACTGGTTTCCGTTTTGGACCAGGTGGCCATTTTATCCGCCCGTTGAAGCCCCGAACAGATGCTTGTCGCCAGTCCGTAGGAATAGGTCGGACGCATCATCAGGAAGTGGATCTGCCACGCCAGTTAGGCAGCGGCTTCCTGTAATGTTCGCTGCATGCTCGGTCGAGAACGCCACCAGACGGCATAGAGGACAAGCATCCAGATTAAAGGCAGAAGCATCAAAAGAGAAGCGACTGCAGCAATCGTCGGGTCGATTTGGTGGCGGATATTCTCCAGCATCTTCAAGGGCAACGTCCGCACCGACAGACCGCCGACCAAAGACGTTATGACCGCTTCATCGAATGACTGGAGGAATGCGAACATGGCGCCGCCGATCACTCCCGGCCTGATTAACGGCAGTGTTACGCGAAAAAACGTTTGCAGTGGTCCGGCACGCATACTCTTGGCCGCCTGCTCTAACGTCCGATCGAAGTTGGCCAACGTCGCAGAAACGATCACCACCACAATTCCAACAGCGCCGATACTGTGAGCGAGGGCGATACCACCCTTTGTGCCGATTAGACCAATCTGGATGAGACCCAGATAAGTCGCGATACCGACCACGATAACTGGAAAGGTGATAGGCGTGATTATGATCATTGTCAGCACGCCGCGAAGTCTTGCGCTTATTCGGCTCAATCCGAAAGCAGCAAGTGTTCCCAATAGAGTAGAAATAACAGCTACCTCGACACCAATCTCGACGCTGGTCCAAGCTGCTCCGCTCCAAGATGCATCGCCGAAAAACGAGCGATACCATTGAAGCGACAGGCCCGAAGGCGGAAATTGCAAAAATGCCCCGGAACTGAACGACATGATGACAACGATTATCCCTGGGAATAAAAGAAAGGCCATCACCAAAACGATAAAAACGATCGCGACGACTTTAGGCCATCGCCTTTCCGCCCCAGGCACGTAGCGCCGTCCCGTCCACCGTTTGACACGATAGGGACGCAGAATTTCGCTGAAGTTTCGTTTGATAACAAGAACAATGGGTAGTCGGGACATCGAGCCCTTCGGAGCTCGAGTTTGGCTTTGCTCTTGTTTGCCGGAGAGGTCAAGCCCGACCATGGAAAGCACCACAATGGCAAACCCGAGAAGGATGAAGGACGCAGCGGCAATGCGCGGAATATCGAACGAGCTATTCACCTCGGCCGCAATGAAGGTTGAAAGCATGGCATCGCGCAATCCCCCAAGTGCCGCCGGCGTGATATAGAATCCTAGGCAGAACACAAAAACTAGGAGCGAGCCACTCCGTGCGCCTGGAATGCTAAGGGGGAGAAATACACGCCTGAAAGCGGTGAAAGGTCCCGCTCCCATACTGCGTGCAGCAGCCATCAAGGACCGATCGATCCCCATCATCGCACTAACCAAGGGAAGTATCATCATCGGCAGCATGATGTGGACCATGCCAATATAGACCGCGGTTCGGTTATAGATGAGTTGCAGAGGTCGATCGATCAATCCGACGTCCAGCAAGATGTTGTTGATGACCCCGCGATCCCCAAGAATAACAATCCATGCGTAGGTACGCGCCAGCCCACTGGTCAAATAGGGGATGATCACGAGAGCGATGAGCGTCATGCGCAGAGTCTTGGATGCCGTGACGATCAGATACGCGGTTGGATAGCCTACGATTAAGCAGATGGCAGTTGCGACCAGACTTATTTCTATCGTTTGAAAGAGCACCCGCACATTAGCTGGCTGGGCGAAAAACGCTCCGTAGTATTGGAACGAGAAATCGGGGGCATTGACACTGCTTAGGAAAAGCAAGGTTATAGGGGCACCGAAAACCACAAGCAAAAGCGCGAACGCGGGCGCGGTTAACCCAAGTGGCACCTTGGCCATTCTGCGCAAAAGCTTCATGGATATCCCTTATCAATCGCTTATGGCGAAACGAAGCGAATGTCTGACCGCAGCCACGTGAGGCAAACCTCCTCGCCTGGCTGGAAAACAGGTTGGTCTGCCGCGACATGTTCCCGGACGATGAGAACATTGTTGCCAACGCGAACATGGTATTTTCGCAGAGGGCCGGCAAAAATCATATCGTCGACCGCACCGGCAACATATTGCCGCTGGTCCGTTTGAGCCCACTCCGCAGTCTTCGGAAGTACACTGATGCGCTCTGGCCTTATCATCGCAACGGTGCCGATTTGCGGCGCGTTGCCCCCTCTGGCCAGCAACAAGGCATCCTCGAGAATGTTCGCCTCACCCAGAAATTTAGCGACAAAGCACGATGATGGCCGATCATAGAGGGCCTCTGGTGTATCGATTTGCTCGACACGTCCTGCGCGCATTACAACAATCCGGTCTGACAGAGTAAGCGCCTCCTCCTGGTCATGCGTAACGCACACCGTCGTGATACCGAACTCCTTGTGCAAGCTCTTCATCTCGATCTGCATCTGCTCACGCAGGTTACGGTCGAGTGCGCCAAGCGGTTCATCAAGTAATAGGAAGGGTGGATCGGCAATCAGCGCGCGGGCTAGCGCCACGCGCTGCTGCTGACCGCCACTCAATTGGGATGGCATGCGACCGCCGAATTCCCCTAGATGCACGCGCTCAAGCATACGGGCTACCCGAACCTTCCTCTGATCGGGAGCCATGCCCCGCATTTCGAGAGGGAATTCCAGGTTTCGAGCCACTGTGAGATGCGGGAACAGCGCATAGCTCTGGAACACAATTCCTTGATCGCGCCGGTAGGACGGGACCGAAGCCACTGAATGGCCGGCGATCATAATATCACCCGAACTCGGGGCCTCAAAGCCGGCCAAGAGCATCAGGGTAGTGGTCTTACCCGAGCCGCTCGGGCCGAGAATCGTCAAGAACTCGCCGCGACGCACGGTCAGCGACAGATCCCTGACCGCCGGAACACTCCCGTACATCTTGGTAACACTGCTGAACTGAATTTGTGGCACCGATTGGTTCACATCTGCAGCGTCAACTTCCGAACGGGGGGCGGTATTCATTGCGTGCATGTTCACTGTGGCTCCTCCACCATCGCTGGCGTGCATTAGCAGGCATTTGCCGTACCTTCTGCCGTCGTACCCGATGCCGTGAGCGGAGAGGCTAGTGGGCTACCCCGCTCCCCGTCACATTTTCAGCATCAGTTTCGACTTTAGCCCGGTATGGAGTTACCCCGACCGGACTTTCGCACTTCAACCAACCCTACTGCAGGATCCACTCATTCCACCGCTGGATAAGCATCTCAGTGTTGGAAACACCGCTGGGGCCTACCTCATTGTACCATTTGCCGTTGATGGAAACGCTGCTCTTGATGTAATCTGGGTGGGTAGGGAGCTTGCGCGCAACTTTCTCGGGAAGAAGTTTGAACGCATTGCCGTTGCTTGGTCCCTCAGGAAACAATTGGCAAAATGCTGCCTGACGTTCCGCGCGAGTGGCGAATTCGATAAACTTCTGCGCAGCCTTCGCGTTGGGTGAACCCTTTGGAATGACCCAATAATCCCACTGCAGCTTCGCCTGGTTTCGATTGATCTCCGTCGCGGCGCCCTGATCGATCAACAGTAGAGCTCTTCCGTCATACGATTGAGCGATGTCAACGACCTTATCATGCAACATCTGTTGAATCTCTGATCCGCTGCTCCACCACTTACGGATGTGCGGCTTTATTTTGTCCAAACTGGCAAACACCCGGTCGATATCCATCGGGTAGAGCTTATCGGGAGATACACCGTCCGCTAACAGGGCCTCTTCCCAGGGTCCTTCTGAACCAAACTGGCCGGACACCAAGGTGCGAACGCCGGGAAACTTATCAGCATCCCAGAATTCAGCCCAGTTTGTCGGCCGGGGTTTATCAGCTGGGAATACGTCTGTGCTATATACCATATTATATGAGTAAATCAAATTTGCCACGCCAAACGGTTGCTTGGCAAATTCATAAATTCCGTCTAGCTCTTCTTTCCTGAACAAGGAGTAATCAATTTCTTCAAGAATTCCTTTCTTAGCTGCGACCAAGCCGGACCCTTGCGTAAGCGCCCCGACATCTACCGTGACATTGCCCGATTTTACCATCAACTCGACCTGTCCCATACCCATGTCGTCGGTGATTGGGTTGACCTTGATACCGGTCTCAGCTTCAAATGGCTTAGCGTAAGCCTCAATGTTAGCCTTTCCCCAATCGCCGCCGCCTAGCACTACGTTGATCTGGTTGGGTGTTTGGGCCGCAACGCGGCCCGCAATTGAAGACAGAGCGCCAGCCGCCATGGCGGTCGATGTCGCCTGCAGCAATCGTCGGCGATTTATTTCGTATTTCATGTCGTTACCCTCTTCTTGTGATCTCAGCCTTGATTAGCCAAGGTTGTTTTGCTTGGACAATGTCATGGTGCTAGAGCAGCCTCGGCCAAGTTGACCCAGTATCCAATGCCGTATGGCAGTGCTTCATCGTTAAAGTCGTAGGTTGGATTATGGAGAGCAGCAGTCGATCCATTTCCAAGCAGTATACATGCCCCCGGCCGCGCCTCTAGCATGTACGCGAAGTCCTCTGACCCCAAACTAGGTTTGACTTTGGGGTTCACCGATGAATGGCCGACCAGAGCACGCGCCACCTCTGTTGCCCGACGCGTTTGATCGGGATGATTGACAGTGAGGGGCTCCAGGCGGCGATGCTGAAACTCGACCTTCGCCCCGGAAGCGCGTGCAATATTTTCCGCGCACGCCTCAATCTGTTTTTCAGCGAAGTCGCGCAAAATCGGTGACAGTGTCCTGACTGTTCCGGCAATCTCCGCGCGTTCGGGAATGATGTTGTAAGCTTGTCCGGCGTTCAGCTTTGTGACGGAGATCACCAGGGACTCGGTGGGGTCCGTGTTGCGTGAGACTAGTGTCTGCAAGCCTAAAATGATCTGAGCTGCAACAACGACGGGGTCAATTGTCAGATGGGGAGCGGCCGCGTGACCCCCTCTGCCTTTGACCACAATATCGAACTCGTCGAGCGCGGCAAAAATCGAACCTTCGCAAATGCCGAACGCACCAACCTCCATGCCTGGCCAATTGTGCATGCCAAAGACCTGAGATATCCCGAAACGGTCCATGATCCCCTCCTGGACCATTCTTTGGCCGCCGCGGCCATCTTCCTCGGCAGGTTGGAAGATCAGGGCAACGGACCCTTTGAAGTTCCGGGTCGCGGCGAGGTATTTCGCGGCGCCAAGGAGCATTGCAGTATGCCCGTCGTGACCACACGCGTGCATCTGTCCGGACCTTTTCGACGTCCAAGGTTTGCCTGAAGCTTCGAGTATAGGCAGAGCGTCCATGTCGGCCCGCAACCCGATAGTGGGCCCATCTCCGAGTTGACCTTGGATCAACGCAACCACGCCGGTTTCAGCTATCCTGCACTCGATGTGGTTAATCCCGAAGGAAGCCAGCTTTTCCGCCACAAATGCCGCTGTGTCATTCACCCGATAGTCAAGCTCCGGATTCTCGTGCAGGTACCGGCGCCAAGTCATCGCTTCGATCTCGATCTCCTTGAACCTGTCAACGCCAACCATAGGCACGTTCCCGCATTTGAGTAATTTGGATCAGGCGCCGGTGCGTAATTAATGATCGATGCCACCGGTGTTTTCGTCAAATGCAGTTTGGATATCGTAACCATCTAGAACCGAGATAGCCCCGCGTTCAGGCCTCGGTGTTGGCGCCGGCGACTGCGACCCGATAACAAGCCGTTTGCCCTCAAATGGATAAGCTTCGGCCTTAGAGGACCAGCTGCGAAGTGCTGGCAATCATAAACTCTGGCTCTGCTGGCAACGGCCAATGGCAAAGGTCTGAGTAGGAAGAGCTGTCACCATCGCGACACTCCTCCCCCTCCCACGACCTACTTTCCAGGACTGCATGCGCTTTGCCACTCAATCCGCAAACCGCAGACCCTAGGCGGCGTGGACAAATTCGATGTTAGCAGGGTCGCTTTCCTGCGATCGGGTTGTTAGCATTGGGAATGACACTGGAAGAAGAGAGCGAACGAGCTACGTCGATGCTGATTGGCAAGGTTGTTCGCCGTGTCATGCGCCACCGCGATGGAGAGGTGGTGATCGAGTTTGAGGATGGCAGCCGATTTTTCGCGGATAGCGACAGCCCTCTCGAACTGTCCATCACCTTGGCGGAATAGTATATCCGCCTTACGGAATTTCGGACGTCGATGCGATTGACGTAGCCCAAGAGGATTGATTCAAGGCTGCTTTTTGGAGGCAGGTTTGAGCAGGGGCGATCTCACCGAAGCAGAATGGCGTGTTCTCAAGGGCTTGCTGCCCATCGACCCTGACAAACGCGGCCGAGGTAGACCTCCCAAGCAGAATCGTTCGATCATCAACGGCATTCTCTGGCGGCTCCGCTGCGGCGCTCCATGGCGGGATGTCCCGCCCAAATACGGCAGTTGGAACACCATCTATCGTCGGTTCCGACGCTGGAGCGAGGCCGGGGTCTGGGAGACCGTGGCGGTAATGCTCGCCGAGGTCATGGCGGACAGCGGCCACTACAGCATCGACAGCACCACAGTTCGCGCCCATGTCTCGGCAGCGGGCGGAAAAGGGGGACTCGTGCACCGGACGCCTTCCTTGCGGACAAGGGCTACGATGCCGATACCATTCGCGCCGATCTCGCCGAGCGGAAGATTAAACCCGTCATACCCGGCCGATCAAACCGCCGCGTGAAGATCGAGTATGACCGGGCGCTCTACAAGCAGCGGAACCGAATCGAGCGCATGTTCGGCCACCTCAAAATCAACCGGGCCATTGCCACCCGCTACGATCAATTGGCCAATAGCTTCCTCGGAATGGTCTACCTAGCCACCGCCAGATACTGGCTCAAATTTGTCCACGCCGCCTAGCATCACGCCCGATAAAGTGTTGGCGGGATTTCGCTCAGGAGTTCCGCGCCGCGCTCTGTCACGAGCACGTGTGCGCCGGCACCAAATAGGTAGCCACTTTCGCTGCACAAAATGTTTGGCATGTGCAGGGTCATGCCAGCTCGGAGTGGTTCATTTACATCGGGCTCCAGGCTTAGGTCGCCGCGCTCAGTCCAATTGATGCCAGTTTGGTATCCTGTTCGTTGGCGGAAGACGCCCTTGCGTCCAGATCGCTTCAACACCTCGCCCCCAGCAGCGTGAACGTCCGCCGGCGTAGCACCTGGTCGAATCGAGGAGACAAGGGCCGCAATGACCTCTTCAGCCAAGCCGTGCAAAGATTCGGTTTCGGGATGTTTGCCAAGGACTGCGCATCGAACCATTCCCACTGTATACCCGTGTTTCGAAGCCCCTATCTCCAGAAAGGCAGGTTCGTTGTTGCTGAGAGGATGATGGGTCGCTGGCGCATGGGGCAACTTCACTCGCTCTCCAAACAAAATGGTACCCGGCGCAAGCCCGATATCCCCAGCGGCGTTGCTGGGGTCGTTTGTTACCGCCGCAGCTAGGGCCGCTGCCATTTCGATCTCCGTAATGCCGGGACGAAGCGATTGCTGAAAGGTTCGAATTGCCACGTCAGTGAGTCGAACAGCATCGCGCATACACGCCAACTCAAGTTCTCCTTTCACTGCTGACACTGACGAGACCAGTCGGGTGACGTCAGTAATCTTCAGATCCGGGAGCTGGTCTTGGACTGCGCGCACGTCGGCGGGCGCGAGATTCCAGCAGCCAAGCTCGAAACCGACTCGCTTATTGTCCAGTCCGAGTCGACGCAATACATCGGCGCAGACCCTGCCAAAATCAGGCTGATGTGTATAGGTTTCAATTTCCTCGATGCAGCTATATGAACGTACTGCCTGCTCGTCATATTCTCGGACAACAAATATCGGGACCCGACCCGGCATCAGAATAAGAGGGAAAGGCGCGAAATATCCACCGCTCCCATCGTAGCCGCTGAGATACTTCAAGTGGCCGTGCGCCGTTACTACGATTGCGTCCAAGCCTGCCGTAGCAACCGCATCCAGCACATTGTTTTGCCGGCGCTCATACTCTGATATCGGAAACGGTACACCAGTCAGAGGAATTGCGGAGCGTGTCGTCGCCATATCTCACCTCAATCAGTGTGTCGTGGTTTGGTTGCGCAAAACGCGCGATCGCGTCCATGTTCGAAATTGAACAAAAGCTTCGCCGGCTCATGCGGGGTGACAATCCCCTTTCCTGGCGGCTAGCGTCAAATGCTGTTTTTATATCGGCTGCATCTCGCAGCGAGATGCGCATAGTGCCTTCATCGGCCGCTCAATGCAGGCAACGCTGGTCTCCGACAGCTTTGTTCTCGCCAGAGGATCGCCGACAAAGGCGCCGAGTTGCTCGGCAAGCTCGTCAGCCTCGGCCAGAAGAACCATGCTGACGACCTTGAGCTTGGCAGCGAGTCGGCGCGCCTTCGCATTCTTGCCGGCGAAGCCGCCGACGCCGGGGGAACTGTGCCGGCGCCACGCAACAGCATGTTTGCACTGATGTAAGGCCGCTGCGACACCAGCGACGGCTCTCCGCCGCCACCTCCGCATCTCGCTACCAGATGACACTAATACAAAGACTGCATTTGGCGCATCCGACGTGTAAGAGGATCGTGTCGCGCGAAGTGGTTAAGCTTGGCGGAACCGAATCGGTCGGAGCAATGAGCAAAGCGGCGGGCGCAGATGCGGATGTAGTTTCGCCGAAGACGTTTGCGCCGCTCAGGAATACGACATTTCGCTCAATCTGGTTTAGCCTCTCAAGTCTCTTCCCTTGGCTGGCTGATGCAGACCGTTGCTATCAGCTGGCTAATGGCAACGGTTCCGACCTCCGATCTGATGGTTGCGCTCGAGCAGGCTTCGTCTAACCTGCCCGCTTTCATTTTGTCCATTTTCGCTAGGGGTTCTCGCCGACAACTTCAGCCGTCGAAGAGTCATGTTCGCCGGCCGATGCCTAATGGTAATAGCATCCGCGATGCTACGGCTTCAGTGGTGCTGGGCTTTATCGCCCCGTGGATGATCTTCGGCTTCAGCTTCTTGATCGCAAGTGGTGCCGCGCTCAACGATACCGCCTGGCAGGCTTCTGTTGGCGATATTGTGGACCGACGCGAAGTTCCCGCTGCCGTCACCCTCCTCTCCATTGGCTTCAACACTGCACGGACCGTGGGACCGGCGCTCGCGGCATCATGATTGCGTCGTTCGGACTTATGACGGCTTTCGCTATGTTTACACTCACCTATATGATCCCTTTGGTCACCATATGGCGATGCAAATGGAAGGTTCGCTCCTCACTTCTCCCACGTGAGTCAATGAGGACGGCCATCTATGACAGGCTGCGCTTCACAGCGATGTCATCGGAAATCAAGACGGCGATCGCCCGCGGAACCTTCTTTGGCCTGTCGGGCATCGCCATACTCGCACTGCTGCCATTGGTTGTCCGCGATCAGCTGGGCGAAGGACCGCTCGCCTATGGCACCATCATCGCCGGCTTCGGCACAGGCGCCGTCATGGCTGGCGTCGCCAACAGCCTATTAAGACGGAGCTTGTCAGAAGAGCAACTAATGACGCTGGCATGCGTCGCCTGTGCGGCGTGCTCCCTTTTTCTGGCACTGCCTCTTCCATTGCGAGCGGCGTCCTGTTTCCCCTTCGCGAGGGTCGCGAGGCCGAGCCCGACCCTTTGGAGGAATTCGACGCGCCGGCAGTCGCCCTCAGTCTCAAGCCGAGAAGCGGCCCCATCGTGGTCAAAGTCGAGTACCTCATACTCGTGGAAAATCTAGAAGAATTCCTCGCCATGCGCGGGTGCCGGCATGTACAGAGTCGCGTTGGTGCTCGGCACTGGACTCTCCAGCGCAACCTTCAGGAGCCTGTGCTATGGACGGAGACATTCCGTACGCCGACCTGGACCGACTACCTTCGCCTGAATCATCGCCTTACCGAGGCCGACAAGGAACTGGACGAGAGAATCATCCTCCTCCACAAAGGAAAGCATTCTCCACGAATAACATTGTCAATCGAGCGCCCCACGAGTGCTCCACGCAAGCCTGAGTCATCAACGCCTTTTTTCCCCCGCCATTCAACGAAACGGCCAGCGTGCCACCGCAGGCTGAATGAAGATACATAAGAAGGCACGTCAACTGCTAACCACATCGGGCGGGCAACAAGCATCGCCGCCTTCGGGTATATGACAGACAGAATGTAGCGGACTTGAAAAATGAAAGGCGCTCACCCACCGCCAACATTTCTCGGCTGGTTCCCGGCATTCAAGGTCCTGCGGCTATACGCGAAGGCGGCAAGCCGCGTTGAAGTCGTCGATATTCAGTCGCATCGAAGGACAATGACGTGTTGCCCTGATGCCACTCTCTGCGAGGTTAGCTTGTTTCTCGGATGAGGAGACAGACAATGGTCTGCCCCCTGAAAGGTCCTCCCTGAGGTATGTGTCCATTCTTGAACTCGGCTCGACAATGATAGCGAACCCTGTTGACCGTCGCACTGTCAGTCTCGAATCAAGTGCTCTCCTACAGCAGATGCGATTATCGCCAATGCGTACTGGTAGCGCCCGAAGCGCGCGTTATCGGCAGCCGCCGAGGGCCGTGATGCGGCCGCGATCGAGCCTTGTAGTAACAGACGCGCTCTCCGGTGGTCGGGCCAGCACCTTACCCCTCTTCCCTATGGCCCCAAGGCAGAGCAATTGCCAATGCGGGACATCCCGCTTCTAAGTCTCCTGCAACATTATTGGAGGCCGCGACGGCCCTGCTCGTGACGATCAGGGGTGGTCGCCGCACACCAGCGGGATCATTGCCCCACAAGCGCATCCAGATTCCGGCCGGGCGTTCCGCTGTCAATATCAAAGTCGGCCGGCGGGCGCTAAAGTGTCGATCCTCACCTTGCCGCCAGGTGAGTTCGACCGATATGTTCCTGCTACAATGGTAAGCGGCCTATACTGTCGCATCCTCAACAGTCAGCGGGAGACAGGACGACCCTATGTTCGAGCTCCCTCCGTATGGACTCCTCTGAATATAACAAGGGCTTGTATTCGCCCCGTTGCCAATCGTGATTGAGGTCACGATAATGACTTGAGATCGGAACACCCGACTGACCTGGATTGTTAATAAAGAGACTGTCATCCCATGACCCAACGTCCATGATTATCCGCACTGACGGTCCTTCTGAAACAGAGAATTGGCCGCTTCGGTAACTCGAAAAATTGAGCGTTGAGCTACTTCCGCCGAGGGCTATGGCGCCCAACGACCATTGTTCAGACGTCAGTGCCTGCAGAGGGTGGCGCAAATCAAGCTTATGTATACTGCCCCATGCCCATGAGGCAGAATCGTCGCCAAATCGACATATGCATTCACTCCAGGCAGAAGTTAGGGATTCCATTATGGAATGCTTCAACTTTTCACTAGGCTCTGCCTGTTCGAGCCAAGAGGCTATGGCCGAAGGCTGTAAAGGCACGAGCAGTGCCAACACTTCATCGTCAGCGCTTTCTAAGCGAGCTACTGTCGGGCCAAGGTGTTTGCTAAGCCAAATCTCAAAGAACGCGGCGGCTGGCGAACTCGCATCCAAATGCCGGTCCCAGTTAGAAAATAAGTGCAACGCAGGCATGTTTGCAACCGAACCGAGAAGAGTGTCTAGTTTCGCAAGAATACGAACTGCTATCGGCGAATACACCGAACATTGCAGCGACATGCAGTCCCGCAACGAGATCTTCTCTGATCGTGAGAGAGTTGTATGAAGGGTATCATGTCTGCTGCTGTCAGACCACTCGTAGCCAAAAGCAGGATGCGATCTACTCCATTCCTCCGGAACATTCATTGCGTTGGCAGTGGCGACAAAACCTTTGGCGGGGTTCATCTCGAACGGCCCATCGTCCGGTGACAAATACCCTTCCCATTCGAACCGACCGTCTCCTGGAACCGGAAGCAGGCCGTCCCAATTTCTTCGGACCGGAGCCGCACCTGACGGTTTCCACGCAATTACATTCGACGTGTCCGCATAGATGTGATTAACTGAAGGACAACCCCAGTTTGCTAGACTGGAGGTGTATTCTGAAAATGTCTTAGAGCGCATTACGGCCAAGCTGGCCATGTAAGGTGCCATGCCGGGATCCATCCATACGGTTCTCAGTGCGAAGGCGCGGTCTTTTTCAGCATTTTGGTTTAAAATGGGTCCATGGCGTGTGAACTGAAGCTTTACCTCCTGGTCGGTGTGGGCGCGAACTGGAATTTTCTCGTGTATAGTCTTCACCTGCTCCCAGGCCCCTTTATATAAGTATTTATTTCCCTCACTCTTGGTTTCGTAAACATAAATATCTTCTTGGTCAGCGCCGAAAATAGTCAGACCAAAGGCGGCTGTCCCGTTGTGACCCATGGAGATTCCTGGGATCATAGGCTCTCCAGCGCCAATTACATCGAGCCCGGGCATACTCAGGTGTACAAGATACCTGATGGACGGAAGGACGTGCTTGCGATGCGGGTCTAGAGCAAGGATTGGTCGCTCCGTTGTGGTTTTTGTTGCGGATATGGCCCAGTTGTTTGAGCCCTCTTGGAACACCGTCTGCATGATCTCATCACTCGGTGTTACGCGGGTCCAACGGTCAGCTTCCTGAAGACTTGCTGCAAGTCTTTCCCTCGAGAATGAGACGGGACAGATTGCCAAGCGAAAATCCTGCAGTACTCGATCTGTCATAAAGGCGAGGTCAAGGCCCTCCGCTGGTCGTGGCGCTATCGGAGGTGACAATTCTTGTCTCAACCTGTCGAGGCGGGTACCTCGTTCCACACCTGCCAATGCCATCACCCTGCAGCGCAGAAGCTCCGAAATCGCATTTCGGGTTAGTGAGTGCGTTCGCACGCGAACGACGTCTTCGGGTTTCCAATAGTCGGGAGTGTGACCGAGGAGGCCAAACTCGGGTGGCAAGGCAATCAAACCGTCATGGCAACTGTCTACGTAGGAATTGATCCCCTCGGCAAACGCTGAGCATATCTCTTCGGAATCCGGGCCGTACGCCTGCCATTCTGCACTCATGGCTCCGCGAAATAAAAAGAGACGCGCCGCCCGATCCTGCTCCAAATATCCGGGGCCAAAGTCTCGTGACAGGAGACCGAGACCTCGTTTGCGCGCAATATCAATTTGCCAGAGGCGGTCTCGAGCTGCATTCCAACCCTGCGCGAAAAATAGGTCGTGCAAGTTCTGAGCCTTGATATGAGGAACCCCCCATTTATCAATGTCGATCGTGACCTCACTCTTAAGCTTGTCGGAGCTGTGGCGGTCGAAGGTTATGTTCTTTAACATGTGTTGATCCGTTTGGTTCACCCAAAGATGGTCGGGAATCTGCCAGAGGACGACGTCTGCAGATTGTGGTCGGTTGCGGGCAGAGGGTTGAGGCCGCACTCTTGCAACCTGATCATGTGTGGCGAGCCAATCCTCAGCGCGCCTGGACGCGAACTGGCACGGTGGGCTGCGCACAAGCTCAGCGGGATCCTACTCTCGCGCTTCCGGGAACGAGGCGCTTGCCGAGAACGCTCTGATGTATGTCAGCCAATACGTACGAATACAATATCCGCACATGTTGTCTCGCTGGCCTGAGGCAACGCATTCGATACACAGTAACTCGGTCGAACGGCCTCGTTGAAGGATGGCTCCCTCAATGCGACAAGATCTGGCTGAGAAACAATTTCGTTCTTTCGTGCTGCGGGTTTCTGAAGAAGTCGTGCGGTGTACCCTCTTCGACGATCTCACCTCGATCCATGAAGATTACTCGATCGGCCACGGCGCGCGCAAAGCCCATCTCGTGGGTGACGCATACCATGGTCATGCCGTCGCGTGCGAGTCCGGTCACAGTCTCGAGCACTTCAGCGACCATCTCTGGATCGAGCGAGGAGGTCGGCTCATCGAAGAGCATGACTGCAGGCTCCATACAGAGGGACCGGGCAATTGCGACGCGCTGCTGCTGTCCCCCGGAGAGCTGAGCCGGATATTTGTTCGCCTGTTCGGGAATGCGCACGCGCTCTAGGAATTTAAGCGCGATCTTTCTAGCCTCACCCTCTGGAACGCCCTTTATCCACATCGGCGCCGCCATACAGTTCATCAGCACGGTCATGTGCGGGAAAAGATTAAAGTGCTGAAAAACCATGCCGACGCTTTTGCGAACTTCAGCTACGTTGCGCATTTTGTTATGTAACCTAATCCCAGTGACGGTAATCTCGCCATCCTGGTGCGCTTCGAGCCGATTGACGCAACGGATCAGCGTCGACTTTCCCGAGCCTGAGGGCCCACAGATGACGATACGTTCGCCCTTGCGGACGGTTAGGTTGATGTCAGTTAGTGCTCTGAAGGCACCATACCATTTGGATACATTCTTAGCTTCGATGACTTCGTCGCTCAATATTGCATCTCTCTTGTTCATTGGCGCATCTGTAAGTGCCTTGAAAATGGCCGAACCAACTTAGACGTCTTTTTTAGCTTGACCAATGAATTCACGATCATCGCTTCTTACTTCTGGCAAAATGGTCCTCGATCCGGGATTGGACCAGTTCCAGGCAGGCGGATAAAATCCAATAAATCATTGCCGCTGTTACTAGCATCTCCATAGTATGGAAGGTTGGCTGGCCGAGTGAGTGAGCTAGATACGTCAGCTCCCAAACGCCAAGAACCGAAACGAGAGAGCTGTCTTTGAGCATTGAGATGAACGTGTTTCCCATCGGGGGAATGATAACCGGAAGCGCTTGCGGCAGAATGATTCTGCGCATTGTGAGCGCAAAGCCGAAACCTAATGACCGGGATGCCTCCCACTGGCCGCGATCGATGCTGGCTATGCCCGAACGGAAGATCTCCGTCATGTAGGCACCACTGCATAGCGAAAGCGCCAACACGCCTGCAGGCACGGCATTAATAACGTAACCTACCTGGGGCAAGCCCATGTAGATCAGATAAACCTGCATGAGAAGCGGCAGACCCCGGAAGCATGAAGTGTAGAAGCTGACTATCGCGTAAGCCATGCCGTTGCTTGACAGTTTCGCAATCGCGCCGATTATTGCGATAGCCGACGCAAATAGCAGTGACATCGCTGATACGTAAACTGTAGTAACTACCCCCTGCGTAATTAGAAATGGCAGGTTTGCCCAAATAAATGGCATGCTTAAGTCAAATGCCGCGAAGAGCGAAAGGAACAGTAGCACCAACTCAAACCATACGATCCCGATTTGGATTTTGAGCGGGACAAAACCAATCAGCACGAGGTTGAGGCAGAACATTGCGGCAATTACAAAAGCGATCGCAATGCGACTGTAAAACTTCACTTGTGCGTGATCGCCAATCACGGGCCGTAGGAGTTCGCCCATCGTGGTGCCCGCTACGTTGAAGATAAGAAAAACCGCGAGCACAATTGCAAATATGCAGCCGATAAACCATGGCTTGTGGACGAGCACCTCAGATTCAACTGTATCGTGGTAAAGCATAAGCATTTTCTTCCTAAGAAGAGGCGCCCCCGGGAAGGGGACGCCCACGATTGTGTCATGTTATTTATCGACGCTGAAATCCCCCCCGAACCACTTGACCGAGAGTTTAGCAAGAGTGCCGTCATCCTTCATCTTCTTGACCGCGGCAGCGACCTTGTCGATAAACTCCTTATCGCCACGCTCGATTGTGACAGCGCCCGGGGCGTAGAATAAGGGATCGCCAATAACCTTCAATGGATAGCCAGATTTGATTGCCGCAGCCGCCGTCGTTCCTTCAGTAATGACGCCATCGAGACGAACACCATCGCCGAGGCGCAGGTCGTCAAGCGTAAGAGAGTTAGCACTTGGATAAGCCTTCACTTGGCCCGCTGTAAATTGATATTGTATTGGCTTAGCGCCGATCCATGCCGGTGTGAGCTTGTGATTGGCATACAAATCGCCAAGAGTTCCCGCTCGGACGCCGACGATCTTGCCCTCCAGGTCGGAAGGCTTCGTCGCTTTGCTATCCTTGTGAACGACAGCGACTTCGCCTTCGTAGAAGTACATGGCCGGGAAGGCGAATTTTTTGGCGCGATCGTTGGTCGGCGTCATTTGACCCATGGCCATGTCCCAACGCCCCCCCCACTGGCCTGCCTGAATGATATCCCAGCCCGGGGTCACGAATTTGATCTTCACGCCCAAGTAGTCCGCAATGCCCTTCGCGACCTCTACATCATCACCGTCGAGTTCATGTTGGTCGTTCAAGTGAGACAAGGCTCCCCAGTCGGACCCGACCGCTACCGTCAATGTCTGTGCCGCGAGCACACGATCAAGGACTTCGCCGGCGCAAGCCTTGGCTGACAAAGACATCGACGCAACCGCCATGGAGACTGCAACTACGACCGTCGTTACATGATTGTTCATCTATAGTTCCCTTTTTTCTCGTTCTTATTTTCTTGAAAGCTACCTTCGTCGCCACCGAGAGGAGTGTCTTAGCGGTGCGCCATTGCTCCCTGCTGATTGGACCCATCCCGGTCCGTCATTTAACGAACGACACCTTATCGCTCTGCATTGTTGGCATTCAGCGAAATCGAGTTCGATGATGCAGGTTTCCTGCGAACTACCCTTGGCTTTCGCCGGATCGCTCTGGCGATTTCACAAAGCACGGATACCCTGGCCTCAGAGAGGTCGGCGAACTCGCCAACTCGCTGGACTCCGAAGGCTGCAGATTGCATCGCCACAAGACGTCTTGTTTGGAAGGATCTAAACTGGACTGGCGCGTTGAATTACACCTTGCAGGGCTGACTCTGGTCACGTGGGAACTGCGGTCCAAGCCCCTCTCTCTCCCTAATCTCGACCTCCCTAATCTCGACCTCCCTAATCTCGACGACCTCTTCGCCGGCCGTGTGCGCACCCGCTACTCAACCGTCGGGGCGCTCGAGGAAGAATGCTTCTCTGCCGACATCGTGGTCGGGGCCGTGCTGATCGCCGGTGCTGCCGCGCCAAAGCTCGTCACCCGCGAAATGATGTCCGGCATGAAGAAGGGCTCGGAGCTGGTCGACGTCGCTATTGACCAGGGCGGTTGCTTCGAGACGTCGCATGCGACGACTCAAGCCGAGCCCACCTACGAAGGCGACGGCGTTATCCACTATCGCGTCGCCAACATGCAGAGTCGCCCATGCCATTTCGCGATTTCTTGCCTTGCGAGTTCGCACGTATCCCTCTGGGTCAACATCGTTGATAGACCAGAGAATTTTTGACTCATCGTAGCTCGGACAGCGGAGACGCGTTACAATTGTCAACCCGTTCGGACCCGGTTTAATCGAGATGTACTCGGCATACTGCGCATGATGGCTCATGCCTCTTGTAGCTGGAAGCGTTCGGCAAGTTAGGTCCTACTTGCCACGCGAGAGCGGGGCCGCAAGTATGCGCCGGCCGCAATACAACGCTGATTTGCTGCGTTGTCGAGGACATTTCGCATAGAATGCGCGCCTGCCGCTGCTATGATCATAACATGTTGTGATTTAGTCCAGTCCGAACTCCCGAGGTTGGGTCGCAACTCTCGATAGCCAGCTGGCGCCGGGGGCGCCTAGGCATGAAATTGGATCCCATGTATGACAGAATTCAAACAACGGCAAACCGTCGGTAACGCGTCGGAGAGCGTACTCGAATTCGACGGACAGCAATACCTGGACGGCCGTGCATCGGATCCTCGCGAATTTGGCTGGATGCGCGGTGCGCCGCCGCCGCCAGACAAGCGTGTAACATTCGAGAATGAAACTGTTTGGACCTTTCCTCAGCTTCGCTGGTCGCTATCGCATATGCGTGAGCTGCGGCCCACAGTCCAAGTGTGGCGAGGGCGGGGCGGACCGTCGCAGCTTGAGTGCAGCAACAGGTCTACCGAAATCGATGGGCTCACGTTCGTCGACATGGACGACCGCACCAACCGGTTCGAGGAGGCGCTATTCGACACCTACACCGACGGCATTTTGGTCCTGCATCGGGGGCGGATCATATACGAACGATACTTCGGCGCACTCGCGCCGCACGTACAACATTCGTGTCAGTCAATCACCAAATCGTATGCGGGCACCCTAGCCGCGGCGTTGGTGCATGAGGGCATTCTCGACGACAGGAAGACAATATCGCAGTTTGTGCCGGAATTACGAGGTACAGGGTGGGAAGATGCAACGCTCCGCCAAGTCATGGACATGCAAACTAACGTTGCTTTTACTGAAGATTACACAAGTGTAGACAAGTCATATAGATGCGAATACCTGCGTACCATACGAAAGGAAGGGGCGCACGGCAAATTTGTCTACAAAGGCGTCGATACCAATGTTATGGCTTGGGTTATGTCGCGCGCAACGGGCCGGTCGTTCGCACAACTGTTGGAGGAGCGCTTATGGTTGCCACTGGGCTGCGAAGAAGACGCCTATGTCGAGATCGACCCGACAAACGGTATGCCGAGGGCGCATAGCGGACTCAATGTGACGTTGCGCGACTTGGCGCGTTTCGGCGAGCTGATGCGATGTGAAGGCTCGTGTAATGGCAAGCAACTGGTTCCCGCGAGTGTTGTCTACGACCTTCAAGATCTCGACCACCCCGCCAAGCCGGACCTCCCATTCGGCTATACATACCGAAGCCAATGGTGGGTATCACACGACGAGCTTGATGCTATTGAAGGTCGGGGCCTTTACGGCCAGAACCTGTACATAGCGCCAAAGGCGGAGATGGTGATTGCGCGCTTCGGGTCGCACCCCGCTTGCGACCACATTGATCGGATTAGAAGGCCGCAGATGCAGGCATTGGGGAGGATGCTCCGCGCGTAACTTGATGCACTAGACGGTCACCGCGCTTGTTTAGGAATTTCCTGCAAATTCGCGGTTGAAGAACTGGGGCGCCTACGCCGAATTCCTGCGTTCGGCTAGGGGGCAATTGGCGCAAAAGGCCTGTAGACGCTGCTACGCTTATGAAGTAAATACCAGAAGCCTCGCTTCCCATATGCATAATGCAGACCGATCTGGCTCGCTTTTGCTGAGGAAACAATGATCACCGAACATTGCATATTGATTGGGGCCGTCGCGACTTTGTATTGCGAGAATGGAACCGGTGGACCTATTGTATTCTTGCATGGTGCCGCTTTCGGGCTTATCCGTCAGCTTGACCTGAAACAAAACCCAACCCAAACATCAACGAGACCCAGGATCAGACCGAAAAATGGCCGCCTTCAAATCGGAATGCTGGCCGGAATGAAATCGGAATGACTGGCCGGCTTCAAATCGGAATCGGTGGCCGGCTTCATCGGAATACGCAGGCAATGGTATCGGCATCAGTGGCAGCGCTCTTGCGCTGCTTCTGGACGGTGAGATCGGCGGTTACCTGGGAAAGCCGGGCGATCAGCGCCTTGAGCCGCTGCTGGGC
>NZ_RZRW01000201.1:0-9519 GCF_003998745.1 Mesorhizobium sp. M7A.F.Ca.US.014.04.1.1
CTCAGCCGCTTTGCCAAGGCACTCGACGCGGACCGGCACCGCCATAAAGCGGCCCCAGGCCTGCGCCAGCCAGGACGATCCTGCCGGCTTGCGCGCAGGCCCGGCCTCGGCGTCGAGTGCCTTGGCAAAGCGGCTGAGCGCATCGGCCGGCGGCCGGATTGCTTCGTTGGCGGCCGTGGCGCCGGAGAATTCGGCTTCAGCTTCGCCAAGGGCGGCAAGTGCGGCCGGATCGCTGGCCAGCCATTCCTCGACCGCTTCCAGGTCGGAACCTTCCAGCGAGCCGTTCAGGTAGAACGGCAGCAGCGTTTCCATTTCGTCGCGGCGCGACATCTTTTCAGCGGCGCTCATGGCCACCCCCTGTCGTAACCGGCGGCCTTGAGAGCCTCGCCGAGTTTCTTGCGGGCGTAGAACATCCGGGTCTTGACGGTGGCGACCGGAATGTCGAGCACCTCGCTGATCTCGCTCACCGACTGCCCGTGATAATAGGCAAGATCGATGACGACGCGATGCTCTTCCGGCAAGGCGTCGACGAAGCGCCGCAGGGCGGCCGCCTTGTCTTCCTTCATGGTGACGACTTCCGGCGTGTCGGCGCCGTCGGGCACCGCGGCGGCGGCCTCGTCGTCGATCCAGTCTTCCTTCTTCTTGCGCAGAAAGGACAGCGCCTTGAAACGGGCAATGCCGAGCAGCCATGTCGAGACTTCGGAACGCCCTTCGAAGCCGGGCGCCTGGCGCCACAACTCGAGGAAGACTTCGTTGGCGATATCGTCGGCCATCATTTCCGATCCCGTCTGGCGCGCCACGAAGCGGTAGACCCGCGCGTGGTGACGCATGAACAGGAGCCGCACGGCGGCTCGGTCGCCCTTCGCGACCCGGTCGACAAGCGCGCGATCGGTCTCCGTCGCTGCCGTCATGGCCGGTCGAGCCGCCTGGCTCCTGTCTGCTCTGTCGCTGATCGGCCCAAAAAGGTTCATCCTCCGCCAAGGAATTTTGCGGAGGCTAACCGAAGAGCGCGGAGGTTGCCAGAGGTGCGCCTCTTCCTTCTCCCACAAGGGCAGAAGGGAAGAGCTTCGCGGACCGCTTCTCACTCCAAGAAAGACTTCGCCTTCATCGTCGCGGGCACGGGAACGCCCAGTCGGCTCAGCACCGTCGGCGCCAGCTGCAGCTGGTCGAGTAGTGTGTCCGCATCCGGCCCTTTGCCTTGTCCAAAATAATACAGCGCGAAATCCTGCATCTCGTCGTCATGGCCGCCGTGATGGCCACGATCGGTCTGGCCGTGATCGGCGGTGACGATCACCTCATAGCCGGCTTCGATCCAGCGTGGCAGGAAGGCGGCCAGCATGCCGTCCATCGCATAGACGGCATGGTCCATCTCGTGGCAGTCGTGGCCGAAGCGGTGTCCCATCGAATCCAGCGTGCAGGTGTGCAGGATGCCGTAGTCGATGCCATGGCGTTTCGTCAGCATGGTCAGCGTCGCGAACAGGTCGACATCGCTCGGCGTCATCTGGTTGCGGAGATTGTAACCGGTCATGGTGTGGAAGCGGCCATGCGTGATCGGCCCGCCTGGCTCGTCGAATTCCATGCCCTCCACCAGGTCGAACGGGTAGGCGCGGAAGAATTCCGACCAGTAGGAATGGGTCACCGCCCCCGTCTTGCCGCCTGCCTTGCTGACCTCGGAGAAGATATCGGGCTGCTCGACGCGGAAACGGTTCTCATTGGAGAGAATCCCGTGCACCTGCGGCGAAACCCCGGTGTGGATCGAGGCATAGCAGCAGGCCGAGGTCGACGGCAGCACCGAGCGCATCTTCCAGACCTGCGCCTCGCCCGATTGCACCCAGCCTTCGAGATTGCCCATCAGCCGGCGCCAGTTCCGGTAAGGCACGCCATCGAGGATGATCAGCAGAAGCTTGGATTTGAGCGCCACGGGCTGCTCCATGCGGTTGGCGGTTGAAACGGGAACGCCGTGTGCCGTCCCGGGCACACGGCGTTCTGATAGATGAAATCGGACGATCAGGGTCCGCTCAAGCGTTGAGCCAGCACTCGGCAAGCGCGTAGCCGTCCATCATTTCGCCGATAGGGCTCTTGGCATAGCCGCCGATCTTGTTGGTGGCGGCCGCGTCGATGAACTGGTTGAAGAAGGGCACGATCAGCCCGCCTTCGTCACGCATCATCACTGCCATATCGTGGTAGATCGCCTGGCGCTTGGCCTGGTCGAGCTCGCCGCGCGCGGTAAACAGCATCTTGTCGAATTCCGGCCGCTTGAAGCGCGTGTCGTTCCAGTCGGCGGTCGAGACATAGCCGGTGGAATACATCTGGTCCTGCGTGGCGCGTCCGCCCCAGTAGGAGAGCGAGAAAGGCTGCTTGTTCCAGACCTCCGACCAGTAGCCGTCGCCGGGTTCGCGCTTGATCTCGATCTTGATGCCGGCTTTGGCGCAGGACTGCTGATAGAGCTGTGCGGCATCGACGGCGCCCGGGAAGGCGACGTCCGAGGTGCGCAGCACGATCGAGCCGCTGTGGCCTGATTTCTTGTAGGCTGCCGCCGCCTTGTCCGGATCGAACTTGCGCTGTTCGATATCGGCGGAAAACAGCGGATAGGCCTCGTTGATCGGGAAGTCGTTACCCACCGAGCCATAGCCGCGCAGGATCTTTTCCAGCATCTCGTCGCGGTCCATGGCTAGCTTCAGCGCCATGCGCAGATCGTTGCTGTCGAAAGGTGCGGTGTCGCAGAACATGTTGAACGGATAGTAGCCCTTGCCCGAGACGTTCTCGATGGAAACGCCCGCGATGCGCTTGACCAGATCGACGACCTTGGGTTCGACGCGGTTGATCATGTGCACCTGGCCGCCTTGCAAGGCTGCAAGCCGTGCGGTCGCATCATTGATGACGATGATCTCGACCTGGTCGGCATGGCCGGCCTTGTCGCCAAGCCAGTAATTGGCGAAACGCTCGCCGCCATGGCGCACGCCTGGCTGGTTGACGCTAACCTTGTAGGGTCCGGCGCTGATGCCGGCATTCGGATCGTCCTTGCCGCCATTCGGCTGGATGACGAGATGGTAGTCGGCCATCAGATAGGGGAAGTCGGCATCGGCGTCGCCGAGCGTGACGATGACTTCCTTGCCGCTCGCCTTGACGCCCTTGATGTTCTTGAGGATGCCGAGTGCTCCGGACTTGGACTTCTCGTCCGCATGGCGCTCGATGGTGGCGGCAACGTCCTCCGCGCCGACCGTCTTGCCATTGTGGAACTCGATGCCATCGCGGATCTTGATCGTCCATGTCTTGGCGTCGGCTGAGGCGCCAATCTCTTCGGCAATCAGGTTGACCAGCTTGTTGTCCGGTGTGAGGCGCACAAGATACTCGCCCCAAAGCTTGCCAAAGCTGAAGGTTACCTGGCTGAGATTCAGCGCCGGATCGAGGCTGTTGGTGGATTCCCCGCCCTGCAGGCCAGCCTTGATGATACCGCCCTTCACCGCCGTCTGGGCAAATGCCTTGCCGGCCAGCGCCGGCATCATGGCCGCCGATACGCCGAGCGCGGCGGCGCGCCCAAGAAAGGCACGGCGCGATATCCGGCCGTGACCGGCGAGTTCGGCGAGATAATCGAGTTCAGTTTTCATGTCCTACCCCTGTTTAAAAGTCGTGCGAGCGGCGCTCGTCCCGAAGGACGTGTGGCGCTCTAGTGTTGCATCCGGATGACGGTCGCTGACGCCCCTATGTGGCAGCTTGGTCTGACACAATTTCCAGGGGAAGCGCCTGCCTTTTTCTTCCGGCAGTATTGGTTCCCAGTTTTCCCGGAATTGCTTTAGTTCCCCGCGCTGGCCATGCGCCGTCCCTTGATTGCCTTTTCCAGCCAGCCGATTTCCATCTCTGGAACCGAGGAGAGCAGCAGGTCGGTGTAGGCGTCGAAGGGCGGGCTCAGCACCTTGCCCTTGGGGCCGTAACGCACCACCTCGCCGCGATACATAACCGCGATTGAATCGGCGATCGACTTCACCGTGGCAAGGTCATGCGTGATGAACAGATAGGCGACGTTCTCTTCCTTCTGCAGCTCCAGCAGCAGCTCGAGGATGCCGTGTGCCACCAGCGGATCGAGCGCCGAGGTCACCTCGTCGCAGATGATCAGCTTCGGCTTGGCGGCAAGCGACCGGGCGATGCAGACACGCTGTTTCTGGCCGCCGGAAAGCTCGGCCGGGTAGCGGTCGGAAAATCCCTTGCCCATCTCGATCTTGTCGAGCAGTTCGGCAACGCGTCTGTCGCGCTCACGGCCGCGCATGCCGAAATAAAACTCCAGCGGCCGGCCGATGATGGTGCCGACGGTCTGACGCGGGTTCATCGCCACATCGGCCATCTGGTAGATCATCTGCAACTGGCGCAGATCCTCCTTCGGCCGGTCGGCCAGCCTGTTGGCCAGCGCGCGTCCGTCGAAGGTGACGGTACCCTGTTCGGGTGGCAAAAGTCCCGTGATGGCGCGCGCCAGCGTCGACTTGCCGGAGCCGGACTCGCCGACCACGGCCAGCGTCTGGCCCGGATAGATGTCGACGGATACGTCCTTCAGCACCTTGATATGGCTGCGGCCATAGGCGGCGGTGACGTTCTTCACCGACAGGAACGGCGACGTGCCGGGCTTCTGCTCCTGGTGTTCGATCTCATGCACCGAGACCAGCGCGTTGGTGTATTCCTGGCGCGGCTCCTTGATGATCTGCCTTGTGCCGCCCCATTCGACCAGCCTTCCATGGCGCAGCACCATGATCTCGTCGGAGACCTGGGCGACGACGGCAAGGTCGTGCGTGATGTAGAGCGCAGCGACATGGGTGTCGCGGATGGCGTCCTTGATCGCCGCCAGCACGTCGATCTGCGTCGTCACGTCGAGCGCCGTGGTCGGCTCGTCGAAGACGATCAGGTCCGGCTCGGAGCACAGGGCCATCGCCGTCATCACACGCTGCAACTGGCCGCCCGAAACCTGGTGCGGAAAACGCTCGCCGATGGTTTCAGGGTTCGGCAGGCTGAGCTTCTTGAACAGCGCAACCGCGCGCTTCTCGGCCTCGGCGCGTGTCGCGGTGCCGTGCAGCAGGGTGGCTTCCACCACCTGGTCCATCAGTCTGTGCGCCGGGTTGAAGGCCGCTGCCGCCGACTGCGCGACATAGCAGACCTCGCGGCCGCGTAATTTGCGGAAGCCGTCCTTGCCGCCCTTGAGGATGTCGCGGCCGTTCAGGATCACCTCGCCGCCTGTGATGCGCACGCCGCCGCGGCCGTAGCCCATAGACGACAGGCCGATAGTCGACTTGCCGGCGCCGGATTCGCCGATCAGGCCGAGCACCTTGCCCTTCTCGAGCGTCAGTGAGACATCGTGCACCAGCACGATGTCCTTCGGCGGTTCGCCGGGCGGGAAGACGGTAGCCTCGATGCGCAGATTGCGGATGTCGAGCAGCAGGCCTGACTTCGGTTGCCCGAGCTTCGCTTTGGTGTCGGCCATCACCCGCGTCCTCCCTTGAGGCTTGTCGTCCGGTTGAGCACCCAGTCGGCAACCAGGTTGACGGAAATCGCCAGCAGCGCGATCGCCCCCGCTGGGATGAGTGCGGCCGCGATGCCGAACACGATGCCGTCTTTGTTTTCCTTGACCATGCCGCCCCAGTCGGCGTCCGGTGGCTGCACGCCAAGGCCGAGGAACGACAGCGTCGACAGGAACAGCACCGCGTAGATGAAGCGCAGACCGAGTTCGGAAACCAGCGGCGACAATGCGTTGGGGAGGATCTCGCGGAAGATGATCCAGCCGCTGCCTTCACCGCGCAGTTTCGCCGCTTCGACATAGTCCATGACGTTGATGTCGACGGCGACCGCGCGCGACAGGCGATAGACGCGGGTCGAATCCAGAATGCCCATCACCAGGATCAGCGTCACCAGATTGGTCGGCAGCACCGACAGCACGACGAGACCCATGATCAGTGTCGGGATCGACATCAAGAGATCGACGAGGCGCGACAGCAGCGTGTCGAACCAGCCGCCGAAGACGGCCGCCGAGAAGCCGAGAATGGCGCCGAGCGAGAACGACAGCGCGGTGGCCAGCACCGCGATGAACAAAGTGATGCGGGCGCCGTAGATCATGCGCGAAAGCAGGTCTCGGCCGAGATTGTCGGTGCCCAGCAAATGGGCAGCCGACATCGGTTCCCAGACGTCGCCGACGATTTCGCCATTGCCGTGCGGCGCGATCCAGGGGGCGAAGACCGCCGCAAGCACGAACAATGCCGTCAGCACGATGCCGATCAGCGCGGGGATGGGGATGCGTTTGATATCGAGCATATCCGCCCCCTATTTCGGATGTCTGAGACGCGGATTGGCGACGATCGCCGCTATGTCCGCAATGATGTTCAGGCTGATATAGACGGCGGCGAAGATCAGGCCGACCGCCTGCACCACCGGCACGTCTCGCTTGGTGACGTGGTCGACCAGATACTGTCCCATGCCCGGATAGACGAAGATCACCTCGACCACGACGACGCCGACGATCAAGTAGGCGAGGTTGAGCATGACGACATTGATGATCGGCGCGATGGCATTGGGGAAGGCGTGCTTGCGGATGACGTTGAAGGCCGACAGGCCCTTCAGTTCCGCCGTCTCGACATAGGCCGACTGCATGACATTGAGGATCGCCGCGCGTGTCATGCGCATCATGTGGGCGAGCACGACCAGCGTCAGCGCCGTCGCCGGCAAGGCGATCGCCTGCATCCGTTCGCCAAAAGGCATGCCGTCATAGACGGTCGAAATGCCGGGGAATATCTGCCATTTCACGGCGAAGAAATAGACCAGCACATAGCCGATGAAGAATTCGGGAAACGAGGTCGAGGCCAGCGCCAGCCCGGAGATCAGCTTGTCGACCCAGCCATTGCGGTAGCGCACCGCGATCAGGCCGAGGATGATCGCCAGCGGCACGGCGACGATCGCCGCCCAGAAGGCGAGGAACAGCGTGTTCCACAGCCGTCCCTTGATCGACGTGGCGATGTCCTGCCCGCTCGACATGGCCGTGCCGAGATCGCCGGTCAGCACGCCGCCCAGCCAATGAAAATACCTGAGATAGGCTGGCTGGTTGAGTCCGAGCTGCTCGCGCAGATTGGCAAGCGACTCCGGCGTCGCCGACTGTCCGAGAATGGCTTGCGCGACGTCGCCGGGCAGGATCTGGGTGCCGGCGAAGATCAGGACCGAAACGGCCAACAAGAGCAGAATGCCCAGCGCAACGCGCTGGGCCACCAGTTTCAAGATGGGTGAGGACATATCCGCAAGGCCAAGCTCAGGCTTCGAGCCAGCACTTCGCCAGCGCGTAGCCGTTCATCAGCTCCTGATGCGGATCGTCGACCCAGCCGCCGACCTTGGCGCCGGTAGCGTCGATGAACTGGTTGAACATCGGCAGGATCAGGCCGCCCTCGTCTCGTACCAGGACAGCCATGTCATGATACATCTGCTTGCGCTTGGTCTCGTCGAGCTCGGCGCGCGCCGCCAGCACCATCTTGTCGAAGTCAGGACGCTTGAAACGCGTGTCGTTCCAGTCGGCGGTCGACAGATAAGCGGTGGAGTACATCTGGTCCTGGGTCGAGCGGCCGCCCCAGTAGGACGCGCAGAAGGGCTGCTTGTTCCAGACCTCGTTCCAATAGCCGTCGCCGGGCTCACGCTTCAGCTCGATCTGAATGCCGGCCTTGGCCGCGCTCTGCTGGAACAACTGCGATGCATCGACGGCGCCCGGGAAAGCGACGTCCGAGGTCCGCAGCAGGACGGCGCCGTCGTGGCCGGACTTCTTGAAGTGGAACTTGGCCTTGTCGGGATCGTACTTGCGCTGCTCGATCTCGGTAAACAGCGGATAGGACGCATTGATCGGGAAGTCGTTGCCGAGCGAACCGTAGCCGCGCAGGATCTTGTCCAGCATTTCCTCGCGGTCGATGGCCAGCTTCAGTGCCATGCGCAAATCGGCGTTGTCGAACGGCGCCGTGTTGCAATGCATGATGAACACGTAGTGGCCAGGACCCGCGTGGTTGCGGATGGTGACGCCCGGCAGGCGCTTGATCAGGTCGACGATCTTCGGCTCGACGCGGTTGATCACGTTGACCTGGCCGCCCTGCAGGGCGGCCGTGCGCGCTGTCGCATCGTTGATGACGATGATCTCGATCTGGTCGGCATGGCCCATCTTGTCGCCCTGCCAGTAATTGGCGAAACGCTCGCCGCCATGGCGCACACCGGGCTCATTGGTCGTGACCTTGTAAGGACCGGCCGAGATGCCTGCGTCAGCCTTGTCCTTGCCGCCATTTGGTTGGACGATCAGGTGATAGTCGCTGAGCAAATAGGGCAGATCGGCATTGGCCTCCTTCAGCGTCAGCACGACTTCCTTGCCGCTGGCCTTGATGGTCTCGATACCTTTCATGTAGCCGAGCGCGCCGGATTTCGACTTCTCGTCGGAATGGCGCTCAAGTGTGGCGGCCACGTCCTCGGCGGTCACTGTCTTGCCGTTGTGGAATTCGACGCCGTCGCGGATCTTCAGCGTCCACACCTTGGCGTCGTCCGACGAGCCGATCTCCTCGGCGATGCGGTTCTCGAGCTTGCCTTCCGGCGAAAGCTCGACAATCAATTCGCCCCACATCTTGCCGAAGGCGAACGGCACCTGAGTCATGAACAGTGCCGGATCAAGGCTGTTGGTGGATTCGCCGCCGACAAGTCCGGCCTTCAGTGTGCCGCCCTTGACCGGGCCTGCCGCGCGTGCAGCGCTTGAAAGCAGCGAGGTGGCGAAGGGCGCGGAGATACCGAGCGCCGCCGCCCGGCCGAGAAAATCACGACGGCTCAGTTTGCCCGACGCGACACGCCGGCTAAGAAATTCCAGTTCGTTCGACATTTTGAGTTCCTCACTCTGTTGGTTCGACTCTGCGGTCGTTTTTCTTGTTTCTTGTGAGGAGAATAATGACCGCAAGGGAAAGCGGTAAGCAAGACCGAATGCGACATGCCGTGGCGTAAATCGTACGTCGCAATTGGACCAATGAAATCGGCATTCAAAGAAACGCGCGCGGCACCTTCTCCTCGAAATTGCGCTCGAAGACGAGGGTTTCGTCCTCATAGGCCTCGATTCTGGCGCTGACGCTGAAGTTTTGCCCGTCCGATCGCATTTCGGCTGTCGTTTCGGTGCGTACTGACCATCCGTTTCGCGACAGGGTCTGCGTCCAGTGCGTCTTCCCCGAGGCCGACAGCGGATCGTCGGGATGGATCGTCCAGGTCTCGCGGGCGATGCTGCCATTGGCGAGGCCATGGGCGAGATCGCGCACCTCGCCGAAATCGTCAACAATGGAAAGCGTCACCATTCCGGTCTTCTCATCACGATCGACATGACGCTCTGAATTGGCGGCGCGGATCGTCTCTGTTGCCCAGGGGGTGGCACCTTCCGGCTCGGCGAACGTTACTTCGTCGCCTGTCGCCAGCGGCCGCAGCGGCAAATTGAGCGTCGCCGTCGACAAGGTGAGCTGGACCGGCTCCGGCGACGGCCAGATGGCAGGCCAATAG
>NZ_RZRW01000202.1:0-9501 GCF_003998745.1 Mesorhizobium sp. M7A.F.Ca.US.014.04.1.1
ATCTCGACTCAATCTATGCGCTGACAAAATACGCACAAGAACGCGCTGTGCTGATCTTCGGCGAAGCCTATGGCATCGATGCTGTCGCGTTGCGCCTGTTCAATGTCTTCGGCGCCGGCCAGGCATTGTCGAACCCCTATACCGGCGTGCTGGCCAACTTCGCTTCGCGTCTCGCCAACGGCCAACGGCCAATGATCTTCGAGGATGGCGAACAGAAGCGCGATTTCGTCCATGTGCATGACGTCGCCCGCGCCTTTCGCCTTGCACTGCAGCAACGCCAGGCAAAGGGTCATGTCATCAACATCGGCAGCGGCCGAGCCTACGCGATCAGCGAAGTCGCGCGATTGCTGGCCGAGGCCATGGGGACACCGAACCGCTCGCCCGAACTGCTCGGCAAAGCGCGCTCCGGCGATATCCGCAACTGCTTCGCCGATATTTCCAAGGCCCGTGAGCTGCTCGGTTTCGAGCCGGTGCGGCAACTGGAGAATTCGCTCGGCGATTTCGTTTCCTGGGTGCGTAACACGTCCGCCGTCGACCGCGGCGCCGACATGAAACGCGAGCTCGAAGAACGCGGGCTGGTGTCATGAACACACGCAATCGAAGCGACGCGCCGGTCGCCATCGTCGGCGGCAGCGGCTTCATAGGATCGAACCTCGCCGACAGCCTGTTGTCGGATGGCGAACCGGTGCTGGTGATCGACAATCTCAGCCGTCCGGGCGTCCAGCAGAACCTTGAATGGCTGGCGCAAAAACACGCCAGTCGCCTCACGGTGGAGACCATCGACGTGCGGGACGCCAACGCCTTGGCGCCGGCTCTGACGGGTTCAAAGGCAATTTTCCATCTGGCCGCGCAAACCGCCGTCACCACAAGCCTGGTCCAGCCGGGCGAGGATTTCGACATCAACCTTCGCGGAACATTCAACGTACTGGAGGCGGCGCGACTGAGCGGTGAGTGTATTCCTGTTGTCTTCGCCAGCACCAACAAGGTCTATGGCAGCCTGCCCGACGTCGCGGTCCGCGAGGACGGCGACCGCTATGTGCCTTGCGACAGCGTCATCCAGGCGAACGGCATCGATGAGGCTCGGGGCCTGGACTTCTGCACGCCCTACGGTTGCTCCAAGGGCGCGGCGGACCAGTATGTGCTCGACTACGCCAAATCCTACGGCATGCCGACGGCGGTGCTGCGGATGAGCTGCATCTATGGACCGCGCCAGTTCGGAACCGAGGACCAGGGCTGGGTCGCGCACTTCCTGCTCAGCGCGCTGACGGGACGCCCCATCACCATTTACGGTGACGGCAGGCAAGTGCGCGATATCCTACATGTTTCCGATGCCGTCGCCGCCTACAGGGCCGTACTCGACCACATCGAGACGACCAAAGGCCAGGCATTCAATCTTGGCGGCGGCCCGGAAAATGCGCTCAGCCTGCGCACGCTGTTGAGCGAGATCCGTGGCCTGACCGGCCATGAGCTTTCAATCCGCCATGATGGCGAACGCACCGGCGACCAGCCCTTCTTCGTCGCCGACACCCGCAAGATCAAAACCGCGCTTGGCTGGATGGCCCAGGTTTCATGGCGCGAAGGCGTCCGCGACCTAGCCGACTGGCTGCAGCGCCACCGGCTCGAGCCTCACCCCGAAGCCGTGAGGTACGTCGCATGAAAATCGCTCTGGTAAACCCATTCTGGACCTACGACGACAGCATCTATTTCGGCTGCCGCCAACCACATCTGCCGCTGGAACTCGGCTATTCGAAGGCCCTGCTCGAAGCCGCCGGACATGAGGTGCTGATGCTGGATGGTCAGTTGCAGAAGCTCGACAATTCCGGTCTTTGCGAGCGGGTGGCCGATTTCGCCCCGGCAATGACTGTCGTCAGTACCGCGCCGACCTATCTGTTCTGGCGCTGCGCACCGCCGGAATTGCGCGTGCCGGCCGATTTCCTCAACCTTCTCGCCGGGCGCGGTGGACGCACGGTCGCCGTCGGCCCGCACGGCTCGGCCACGCCGGCGCCAACCTTGCGCAAGCTCGGCGTCGACATCGTCGTGCGCGGCGAATGCGAAGAAGTCGTCGAGCAACTTGCCCGGCGCGACGATTGGAGCGCAGTGCCCTCAACCGCTTATCTGCGGGATGCCAGGGTGGTTTCGAACGGCGGCGTCCACGCCAGCTCGTTTGTCGATCATCCACCCCTCGAATGGCCTGCGGACTGGATCGCAGCCCATTCGCACCACCATCACAGGTTCGATGACAATCAGGTCGGGTTCGGCGCGGAAGTCGAGGCATCGCGCGGCTGTCCCTACAATTGCAGCTTCTGCGCCAAGATCGATTTCCGTGATGCCTATCGCCGTCGAAACCACGAAGCGGTGGTCGCGGAGATCGATCGGCTGATTGCCCAAGGTGTCGGCTACATCTACTTCATCGACGAAATCTTCCTGCCGCAAAAAGCGTTGCTGGAAGCCTTGGTCGATCGCAATGTGAAATTCGGCGTGCAGACCCGCATCGATCTGTGGAAGCCCGAGCTGCTGGAATTGCTGGGCGCCGCAGGCTGCGTCTCCATTGAAGCAGGGCTCGAAAGCCTGACGGTTGAAGGCCGGGCGATGCTGGCCAAGCGCTGCCGGCTGGGCACCGAGGAACTTGCCGCGCTGCTCGTCGATGCTAGACGTCACGTTCCATTCGTTCAAGCCAATCTGATCGGCGTGGTCGAGGATGATCCCGCCCTGGTCGAGCGCTGGCGAACCCACCTGATCGACCACGGCGTATGGGCCAATGAACCTGTTCCGCTTTATCCGTATCCGAGTTCGCCCAGCTATCGCGAGCTTTGGGGCGAACCCGACGACCTTGCCTGGGAGCGCGCCCATGACCACTATCTCGCATCCTTCCAGAAATTCAGTGACATCCAGGAGAAGCGGCCCCGGCCGCTGGCGGAACTGGAGGCGACATGTTGCGGACACTGACGCCGCGCTCGTGGCGCATCCTGATGACCGTCGATGCCGTGGGCGGCGTATGGCGCTATGCGCTTGATCTGGCAAGGGAACTTGTGAACGGCGGCGACAGCGTGGTGCTTGCCGGGCTCGGTCCCCAGCCGACGAGGCAGCAGGCTGCGGAGGCAGAGGCTTTCACCACGCTGATCTGGTTGAACACGCCGCCGGATTGGATGACCCACAACGGCGGCGACCTGGATGCGCTACCGCGAGAATTGCTTGCGCCCATGCGCGACCACGCCATCGACCTAGTCCATTTCAACGCGCCGACGCAGGCGGCGGGATTCGATGCGCCGTGCCCAGCCGTGGCGGTCTCCCATTCCTGCGTGACGACATGGTTCCACGCCGTCAGGAAACAGGCAGTGGATGGCGCGTGGGCCTGGCAGAAGGAGCGCAACAGGCGTGGCTTCAATCGGGCCGACGCAGTCATCGTGCCGAGCCGCAGCCACGCCGACATGCTTGAGACCTGCTACGGCCCGATCGCGCGTCTGAGTGTGGTGGGAAATAGTGCCAGTCCGGTGCCGAAGGCCGAAAAGCGCCAACCGCTCGTCTTCGCCGCTGCCCGCTGGTGGGACGAGGGGAAGAATGCGGCGGTGATCGACCAGGCCGCGTCGCTGACGCGATGGCCCGTCTTTGCCGCCGGTTCGATGCACGGTCCGAACGGCGGGCGTACCAGCTTCAGCTATGCTGTTCCTCTGGGAGCACTGCCGTCTCACGAGGTGCGCTCCTTGATGGCGCGCGCCGGCATTTTCGTGTCGCCGTCGATCTATGAGCCATTCGGTCTGGCCGCGCTGGAAGCTGCCATGTCGGCGACGCCCCTGGTGCTTTCCGACATCGCAACCTATCGCGAACTATGGGACGGGGCTGCGATGTTCTTTGACGCGCGCAATCCGCACGACCTCGCTGCCGGCCTCAATCGTCTTTCCAGCGATGCCGAACTCAGGCGAGAGCTCGGCCAGGCAGCGATGCGACGGAGCCGCCGGTTTACACTGGCCAGGCAAGCGGCAGCCATGCGAGGCGTCTACGACAAGGCGGCCCTGGCTATGGCGGGGCGTTGACCATGCGCTTTTTGTTCTACACCCACTCGGTCCTATCCGACTGGAACCACGGCAATGCCCATTTCCTGCGCGGTATCATGCGGGATCTGATCGCGCGCCAGCACCAGGCAGTCGCGCTGGAGCCGTCCGACGGCTGGAGCCGTTCGAACCTGTTGGCCGAGAAGGGATCCTTCGCCATCGAACGCTTCCGCAAGGATTTCCCAGAGTTGATGCCGGTGACCTACAATGCCGGGTTCGATCACGAGGCCTGGATCGCCGAGGCCGACGTTGTGATCGTTCATGAGTGGACGGATCCGGAGCTTGTCGCACGCATCGGCCGTGCCCGGGCCGCTGGCGGCAACTTCATCCTTCTGTTTCATGACACCCATCACCGGGCCGTATCGGCGACCGAGGCAATCTCGGCGCTACGGTTGGAGCACTATGACGGCGTCCTCGCCTTTGGCGAGACCTTGCGCGAGAGCTATCTGCGCGCCGGCTGGGGCAAGCGCGTCTTCACCTGGCATGAAGCCGCGGACGATCGCCTGTTCAAGCCGCACCCAGAGATCCATCCCATGTCCGATCTGGTCTGGATTGGAAACTGGGGCGACGATGAGCGGACTGCCGAACTCAAGGAATTTCTGATCGAGCCAGTACACGATCTCGGTCTCGAGGCCACTGTTCACGGCGTACGCTATCCCAAGCCCGCACTTGCGGACCTGGCCGCCGCCGGACTGCGCTATGATGGGTGGATCGCCAATGCCGATGTGCCGAAGGCGTTCGCCGCGCATCGTGTCACCGTTCACATCCCACGGCGCCCCTATCGTGAGGGATTGCCTGGAATTCCGACGATCCGGATGTTCGAGGCGCTCGCCTGCGGCATTCCGCTGATTTCAGCACCCTGGTCCGATGTCGAGCAGTTGTTCAGGCCCGGCGTCGACTTCCTGTTTGCGGAGAACGGCTCTCAGATGCGGCAACACTTGCGGGCGGTATTGGCCGATGCGGATTTCGCGGCTTCCCTGGTGACTTCGGGCCTCGAGACCATTCGCTCCCGGCATACCTGCCAGCACCGCGTTGACGAGCTGTTCCGCGTGCTCACGGCATGCACGACCGAACATACCATCAACAACACCACCGCAAAGGAAGCCGCCGCATGAAGATGGCATTCTACGGATCGAGTCTTTTGTCGTCCTACTGGAACGGTGCCGCGACTTACTATCGCGGGTTGCTGAAGGCGCTTTCCCAATTGGGCTACGAAATCACCTTCTATGAACCCGACGTCTACGACCGGCAGAAGAATCGCGACATCGAGGCGCCTGACTGGTGCACTGTCGTCGTTTATGAAGCGACCCAGCACGCGCTGATGCAGGTCGCGGCACGTGCCGCCAGCGCCGACATCGTCGTCAAGGCGAGTGGCGTCGGTTTCGAGGACGAGGCGCTGCTGCGCGCCGTTCTCGACCACGCCCGCAGCGACGCGCTGGTGGTATTCTGGGACGTGGACGCTCCGGCAACCCTTGCCCAGTTGCGCGACGAACCGGACCATCCGCTCCATAGCGCCCTGCAAGAAATCGACCTTGTGCTGACCTATGGAGGCGGCGACCCCGTGGTATGGGCCTACCGTGCCATGGGGGCGAACGAATGCGTGCCGATCTACAATGCGCTCGATCCCCAAACGCATTATCCGGTCACCAGCAATGCGCGTTTCGCTTGCGATCTGGCGTTCCTTGGCAACAGGCTGCCGGATCGTGAGGCACGGGTCGAAGCGTTTTTCCTCGATCCCGCATGCCAGCTGCCGAAACAGCGTTTTCTCCTCGGTGGATCGGGCTGGGGGGACAAGCCGCTTCCCGCCAATGTCGGCTGGCTCGGTCACGTCGGCACCCGCGATCACAATGCCTTCAACGTCACACCCAAGGCGGTTCTGAACATCAGCCGCGACAGCATGGCCGTAAACGGTTTTTCACCGGCCACGCGTGTCTTCGAGGCGGCCGGCGCCGGCGCCTGCCTCATCACCGATGCGTGGCTGGGCGTGGAACTGTTCCTGAAACCAGGCGAGGAGATCCTGGTGGCGCGCGACGGCGGCGATGTCGCCGAGATCATGTGCTCGCTGACCTCCAGTCGGGCAAAGGCAATCGGCCAGGCCGCACTTTGCCGCGTGCTGGCCGATCACACCTACGCGTTGCGGGCGGACGTGGCCGATGCAGTCTTCAAACGTCACTTCGAGCAGGGGACCGTGGAGGCAGCGGAATGACCAAGCAATTGGACATCGTCTTTCTTGGCCTGTCGCTGTCCTCATCCTGGGGAAACGGCCACGCCACGACGTTTCGAGGCCTGCTGAAAGGTCTGCACGAACTCGGCCACCGCGTGACCTTTCTGGAGCGCGAGGTGCCGTGGTACGCAAACCACCGCGATCTGCGCGATCCGGATTTCTGCGCCTTGCGCTACTACGAAACCACCGCGGAGTTACAACGCGACTACGCCCGGTGCCTGGAGCAGGCCGACATCGTCGTCATCGGCTCGTTCGTGCCGGAAGGGCGCGTGGTCATCGACATCGTCGCTTCACTTTGCAAAGGGCGCTTCTGCTTTTACGACATCGACACGCCGGTGACCGTGGCGCAGCTTTCAGCCGACGATTGCGATTATCTGAGCTGGCGGCAGATTCCTTACTTCGACGTCTACTTCTCGTTCACCGGCGGGCCGATGCTTGGCCGTCTGGTGGAGGACTTCGGCGCGCGCCGCGCCGAGCCGCTCTACTGCTCGGTCGACCCGGAACGGCACCACCGGACTGGCGATCCGATCCGCTGGGATCTCGGCTATCTCGGCACCTACAGTGCCGACCGGCAGACAATGCTGAATGCGCTGCTGCTCGAGCCCGCACGGCATATGCCGGACCGGCGTTTCGTCGTGGCCGGCTCGCAATACCCATCCGACATCATCTGGCCGGACAATGTTGAACGTATCGAACATCTGCCGCCCGCCGATCATGCCGCGTTCTACAGCCGTCAGCGTTACACGCTGAACGTCACACGCAGTTCCATGATAGCTGCCGGATGGTCGCCCAGTGTGCGCCTGTTCGAAGCGGCTGCTTGCGGCACGCCCATCATCAGCGATCGCTGGCCAGGGCTCGACAGCTTCTTTCCTGCATCGGCGATCCACACCGCCGGGGAAACGGACGATGTCGTCGAGATCCTGTTCGGCGAGTCCGAGCGCACACGCCTCGCCATGGCCCGCCGGGCCCGCGAACGCGTCCTCGCATCCCACACCGGTGCGGCCAGGGCCCGCGAATTCGTGGCGGCGTTGACACAGCCAAGGGCGGCGGCCCTCGATTTCGACATCGGAAGCGCAGCATGACCAGCAGACAGGAGAAAACGGCGATGCGACAAACACGAAACGCGCGAAGGGCAAAGGCAGTGCTTGTTGCCGGCGGTGCGGGATTCCTCGGTTCGCATCTTTGCGAAACATTGCTCCGCAACGGCTGGCGCGTGATCTGCGCCGACAATTTTCTGACTGGGCGCATGGAGAACATCATCTCGATCATGGACCATCCGGGTTTCCGGTTGATCGAGCAGGATATCTGCCGGCCATTGGATCTCGGCGAGCCCGTGGAGCGTATCTTCAACCTGGCATGCGCTGCCTCGCCGCCGCGTTACCAGGCCGACCCTATCCACACCACGCGAACCTGCGTGATTGGAACGCTCAACCTGCTCGAACTCGCTGTCCGATATGACGCGCGGCTGCTACAGGCCTCGACGAGCGAAGTGTATGGCGATCCGGAACAGCATCCCCAGAGGGAGGATTATGTCGGCCACGTGAACTGCACCGGTCCGCGCGCCTGCTACGACGAGGGCAAACGCACCGCCGAAACGCTTTGCTTCGACTATCTGAGAGCCGGCAAAGCCGACGTGCGCGTCGCGCGCATCTTCAACACCTACGGTCCGAGAATGGATCCGGCGGACGGCCGCATCGTCTCGAACCTGATCATGCAGGCGCTCGAGAAACGTCCCCTGACGATCTTCGGCGACGGCTTGCAGACGCGATCCTTCTGCTATGTCTCCGATCAGATCGATGGATTGAGGCGCCTGATGGATATCGATCCCAATCCAGGCAAGCCGGTCAATCTGGGCAATCCCGGAGAATTCACCATCGTGCGACTGGCTGCGTTGGTGAAGGCGATGACGGGTACCAAATCGGATCTGAGATTTCTACCGCTGCCGCAAGACGATCCTCGGCGCAGGCAGCCCGATATTTCGCGTGCAAAAGCGCTGCTCGGCTGGACGCCGAAGGTGCCCCTCAACGAAGGGCTCAAGCTGACGATCGATTATTTCGCAGCTCTCGAAGGCAGCCGCATCGGCGATCAGATGACGGGCTTTGCCAAAAGAGCGAGGCCCGCACCCGGAGGGCTGCAGAACCTTCCGGCGTGATGCGAGATGGCGCCGAACCTTTCCCGAGATCGTGCGGAACATCCGCCCAGGCTTGTGGTTTGGCAGAAGGACCCGATATGGAGGATCACCCTCATGCAACCCAAGCGCCCCTCGAGGGATATCGACCAGATGGCCGAACGCGAGACCGCTGCCTATCTGCGGCGCGCCTCGATTACCTATCTCGAGTGCTGCGTCAGCCTGATGATGACGCATCTGCAGCGCGAGGAAGTGGCCACTATTCTCGAGCAGGAAGCAGACATGCTGCGAAGGCTGGACTGATCGGAAACGATCATATCCGGCATTCGTCCAGGAACCGTATCAGCGGCATCCTATATCGGTCTGCCATCTCGGCCAACCTTGTTTTTTCCCCGCCGTCCTCGGATTGCGCAGCCGTGCTCCAGAGCCCGAGTTGGAATGCCAAATAGCATGGTTCGAAAAAGCCGATGTGGTCATGGTCGATGGCAAGTTCCATTCCCTCGACCAAGGTCCTCACATCGCTGTCGGACAGTCCATACTCGACGCGGGCGCCGGCAATGTCCCACTCGATCGGTTGGCAGCCGATCAAATCATGTGCCCGGCAGTGGTCAACAGCATCTGTCTTGAGCACCGTGCCATCTGCACGAACGAGAAACTCCCACGGTTGAAGCTTTCCGTCGATTTCAACGCGCTGCAGCACATGCGCGGAGGTCGGTTTCGAGAGCCAACCGCGCAACGTCGCTGCGCGTTTCTCGTCCAAGGCTTCCGACGCATTGGAAACAGCCATCTCCGCGAGAGCAAGCAATGATGCACCCGGTTCGCAAGTTCGAAGATTGAGCGCACGCCAGGTCAGGTAGTTTGTGAGCTCCGCGATCAGTTTTTCCCTGGGCAGCGGCGCCTGATCCATCGTGCTGCCATCAATCCACCGTTCAACCAGAAAGCCATGGCAAAGCGCGACAACTTGCGATCCGAACCCGGCTTCATGCAACATCGCCGCGGCTCGTTTCTTGCGGAGTCCGGTTTCGCCGAGGCCGGCGAATTTGACGAGCCAGCGGTCACGCCCTGCGGACGCCAGGAATTTACGCCGCTCGGTACCGCGT
>NZ_RZRW01000203.1:0-9498 GCF_003998745.1 Mesorhizobium sp. M7A.F.Ca.US.014.04.1.1
CGGCTTCGAGATCGCCGAAACCGCCGCCGGCACCAATTTCGATGCCGCCGAACAGTTCGTGCGCAAGGCGCGCGAGCGGCGTTGCCGGGTCGGCCTCGATGATTTCGGAGCCGGCATGAGCTCGTTCGAATATCTCCGGCGGTTCCCCGTCGACACGATCAAGATCGACGGTTCCTTCATCGAGCACATCACGCAAAGCCGCTTCGACCGCGAGATCGTGCTGGCCATCACCAGCATTGCCCGTAGCCTCGGCTGCGCCGTGGTCGGTGAGAAGATCGAACGGCAGGACACGCTGGCCATGTTGAGCGACATGGGGGTCGCCTTCGGCCAGGGATTTTTGCTGCACCGGCCGGAGCCGCTCGAGCGAATTGTCGCGCGCGCAACCAAGGGAGCGACGGCCCGCAAGGCATCGTGATCCGGGTGCGGCTAGTTTCAGGCCAGGCCGGACTGGCCTGAAACTCGACACTTTCTATCCGGTTCGCCGCGCCGTCGATTGCGGGAACTCCAGCACTCCAGCCTCGGGTCGCCTGTGCTGCGCCTCCGTCACCGCTTCGATCAACAGATCGAGCGCGTCACAGGCGGCACGGCTCGTCTCGTCATTGCCCTGCAGATAATGATAGGCGCGTTCGAGGTGGATGCGGGCGGCTGAAAAATCGCTGGTCAATGGTCCCTCCATGATCCCGCCCTAAAAAGAGCTTGCCGGAGACGAGGGAACGCCGGGTAAATATCCACAAGCGGCTTTTATTCAAATGCCGCCGAATGTTGTGAGCAGACGCGCGGCGTTGAAGCTGCCGATCTCCCCTACGAGGGGGAGATTGGCAGTTTCAACGCCGCACAGCTACACTGCGGCCCCTTGCGCAAGGTGACATCGATGATCGTCCAGGCCTGCATCAACGGCGCGCGTCCGCGCGATTTCCACCCGAAGCTGCCGCTGACTGCCGAGGCAATGGCCAGCGATGCGGCAGCCTGCGTCGCCGCTGGAGCGGCCGAACTGCATATCCATCCGCGCGGCACCGACGGACGCGAAAGCCTGGCAGCCGTCGACGCCACGGTGCTGGCGGTGCGCCGGACCTGCCCGGGAACACTGGTTGGCGTGTCGACCGGCGCCTGGACCGAGAACGACGTCGAGCGGACCCGAGCGGCGATCGCCGGCTGGCGAGACCTGCCTGACTATGCTTCGGTCAACCTGTCCGAACCGGATGCGCCCGCCGTGATGGAGTTGCTGCGCCAGCGTGGTGTAGGCATCGAGGCGGGGCTAGCCGTCGTCGCCGATGCCGAGCGCTTCGTAGCGCTTCCTGGCCACAACCAGGTGCTGCGCATTCTGATCGAGATCGATATCCCCGACCTGTCCGCTGCACTCGATGAAGCGCATGGCATCGCCGCCGTACTCGAGCGCGCCGGGGTAGGGCGGCCGATCCTGCTGCATGGCGTCGACACGACTGTCTGGCCCCTCGTCGAGCTTGCGCATCGCCAGCGCTGGTCGACACGGGTCGGTCTGGAAGACGGCAAGACGCTCGCCGATGGCAAGACAGCCAAGGACAATGCGGAAATCGTCGCTGCCGCCGTGGCGATCTTTCGCGGTGCGCCCGTCGTTGCCTCATAGGCAAGCGGCTTGACGTCTCCGTGCGTGCGAAGGTCTCACGACAAAGGTCGTCGCTCTCCGGCATCCAGCAACCATTGCCGCACGGCTTGCGTCGGCTCGGGGTGGCGCTGTTTTCTCGGCATCACGACATAAAAATCCTGCGTGCCGCGCATTTCGCCGCTGACGGGCTGAACCAGACGGCCGGCGGCGAGGTCGGCGGCGACGAGAAAGCGGCTGGCCAGCGCAATGCCCTGGCCGGCCACCGCCGCGTCGATGGCGAGGCCGGTCTGGTTGAAGCGCATGCGTTTGAGTTCGGTCGTCATCTTCAGGCCGACGGCCTTTTCCATGAATTCCGGCCACAGATTGTGGGCATCGTGCAGCAGTACGTGGTGCTGGATTTCGGAGGCCGCGATCTCGATCGCGCCGGCCGGCAGCAGGGCCGGGCTGCACACGGCGACGATCTGCTGGGGAAACAGCAGGTCGACGACCAGCCCGGCGCCGAAGGGTGGGCGGCCCTGCCTGACCGCGATGTCGACGCCATCGGCCTGGAAGCTCGACAGGCTTTCGCTGGCCAGTACGCGCAGGTCGACCAGCGGGTGGTGCGCGACGAAGTCGTGCAGTCTCGGGATAAGCCATTTGGTGGCGAAGCTCGGCGTCACGCTGATCGTCAGCCGCGCCGGCTCGGGACGAAGCAGCAGCGTCGCCTCCGAGATCAGGTCGAAGGCGCGGCGGATGTTGGGGACATAGGCGCGGCCCTCATCGGTCAGCGCCAGGCCGCGCGGCAGCCGCTCGAACAGCTTCGTGCCGAGATCGGCCTCCAGCCCGCGAATGTGCTGGGCGACCGCCCCTTGCGTGACGTTGAGCTCTTCGGCCGCGATGCGGAAGTTGAGATGACGCGCCGAGGCTTCGAAGGCGCGCAGCGCATTCAACGGCGGCAAGCTGAGGAAGGTTTCGGGCATGCAGTAGTTTTTCTACAGGTTGATTTCAGGCATTCTGGTTCGAACCGACGGGGAAAACCAGCTATATCGACGCTCAACTCCCGAAAACACCGCTTGCGGTGCCCGCAAACCCTGAGAGGAAAATCCGATGAGTGTAGAAAAAGTAGCTGTGGTGGTGGCCGGCGGCAGCGGCATGGGGGCGGCGGCGGCCAAGCGGCTGGCGGCGGACGGCTTCAAGATTGCCATTCTTTCCTCTTCGGGCAAGGGCGAGGCGCTGGCCAAGGAGCTTGGCGGGCTCGGCGTCACCGGCTCCAACCAGTCGAACGACGATCTGCAGCGCCTCGTCGACCTGACGCTGGAGCGCTATGGCCGCATCGACGTGCTGGTCAACAGCGGCGGCCACGGGCCGCGTGCGCCGATCCTCGAGATCACCGACGAGCAATGGCACACCGGCATGGACGTCTACCTCCTCAACGTCATCCGGCCGGTGCGCATCGTGGCGCCGCAGATGGTCAAGCAGAAGGGTGGGGCCATCATCAACATCTCGACGGCCTGGGTGGTCGAGCCGAGCCCGATGTTCCCGACGTCCGCCGTGTTCCGCGCCGGCGTTGCCGCCTACACCAAGATCTTCGCCAACACCTATGCCGCCGACAATGTGCGCATGAACAATGTGCTGCCCGGCTGGATCGACAGCCTGCCGGCCACCGAAGAACGCCGCGACAGCGTGCCGATGCAGCGCTACGGCACTTCGGAAGAGGTCGCCGCGACCATCGCCTTCCTGGCGTCGGAGGGCGCCGGCTACATCACCGGCCAGAACATCCGGGTCGACGGCGGCATTATACGCGCTATTTGAGGGCGTCGGCCGGGAGGGGATTCCGGCATCTCACCCCAAGGAGCAAATAATGCGGCTTTTGATACTCGGCACCGGCTGGATGGCGCAGGAACATGCCCGGCGCTTCAGCGCCATCGAGGGCGTCGACATTGTCGGCGCAGTCGATGTCGATCCGGCGCGGGTTGGCGAGTTCGCCGACAGCTTTGACATTCCCAACCGCTTTACCGGGCTGGAGGAGGCGCTGGCATGGGGCGAGTTCGACGCGGTGGCCAATGTCACGCCCGACCGCATCCACCACCCGACCACCATGGCGCTGATCGCCGCCGGCAAGCCGGTGCTGTGCGAAAAGCCGCTGGCCGAAAACTTCGGCAAGGCGACCGAGATGGCCGATGCCGCCGAGGCCGCCGGCATCGTCAACATGGTGAACCTCACCTATCGCAATGTGGCCGCGCTGCAGAAAGCGCGCCAGATGGTGCAAGCGGGCGAGATCGGCACGGTCAGGCATGTCGAGGCGTCCTACCTGCAAAGCTGGCTGGTGTCGAAATTCTGGGGCGACTGGCGCACCGATCCGAAATGGCTGTGGCGGCTGTCGCGCGGCCACGGTTCCAATGGCGTGCTCGGCGATGTCGGCATCCACATCCTCGATTTCGCCAGCTATGGCGCAGCCGTCGACATCGACCATGTCTTCTGCCGGCTGCGCGCCTTCGACAAGGCGCCCGGCAACCGCATCGGCGACTACGGACTCGACGCCAATGACAGCTTCGCCATGACGCTGGATTTTTCCAACGGCGCCTTCGGCGTGGTGCATGCCAGCCGCTGGGCAACAGGCCATCTCAACGAACTGCGTCTGCGCATCTATGGCGAGAAGGGCGGCATCGAAGTGGTGCACAATCTCGACGGTTCGACGCTCAAGGCATGCGTGGGGGAGAATGTCGAGAACGCCATATGGGAAGAGCTCGACCCCGGCACGGTGGAGACCAACTACCAGCGTTTCACTGACGCGGTGCGCACGGGCGTGCAGGCCGAACCGTCCTTCCGCCATGCGGCCGAATTGCAGAAGGTGCTGGATCTGGCCGTGGTGTCGGACGAGAAGCGGGCCGAGCTGAGAGCGAACGCGGAAACGCGGTGAGGGCTCGCACCTCGCGCCCATACCGCAGTAGCTGGAAGGGGCCGAGTTCTGTCAGACTCCCCTCTGGCCTGCCGGCCATCTCCCTCGCAAGGGGGGAGATCGGCAGCTTCAATTGCTGCGCCTGGTAAGTCATCAGTGCCCGCCTCCTGATCCGTGTCAGGTGGCTTCAGGGGCCGGTCACGAGCGAAAAAACCAGTTTCTGCAAATTGCCGCCATTGCCGAATTCTATACGGTCGAAGTCGCGGCTTGCCTGCACCCGCGCCTTCGAGATCGCGTCGAGCCGCTTGACCACCTCGGCCCTGGTCTTGCTGCATTTGGGATCGTCGGCGACGGTCAGGCCGTCCGTCGCGGCTTGGATGTCGTGGACCATCTGGACCATGCTGGCGCCATGCACCTTCTCATGGGCGGCGACGCCGGCGATGAAGGTGTCCCAGTTCTTCTGGACGGCGGGCGGGAGGGAGCGGGAGGGTTTCGGCAAAGTGTAGGTGACGATCAGCTTCGGCCGCCCGGCCGTCAGCACGCAGTCCTTGCCGCTGGGCTTGTAATCCCTTAGCCCCCAGGTCAGCTTGAAATTGGTGTAGGCGATGGCGCGGGCAATGCCGAGCTTTGGCCCTTTCTCGCCGATCGAGCGGTAGAGTTCGGCGCCGGACTGGCCCGAGATCGCGTAGGGCTCGATCTTCTCGACCGGCTTCCACTCGGCATGAGCGGTGAGCGGCAAGGCCAGCAGGGCGGCAAAGGACAGACACAGGCGAATGCAGGCTCTCAATCCAACTCTCCGCGAAACAGGACCGGCTGCCGCAAGGGGCAATGCCATCGGATCGCTTTTTCCTATATGCTTGCGACGGGCGCTGCAAATGCCCTGAAGGCAGTTGGGGGAGCCATGAGAGTTGCACATCTCGTCGTCGCCGGTGCGGTAGCGGTCCTGCAGGCCGCGCAACCGGCGTTTGCCGCGTCGTGCGGCGGCTGGAGCGCCAGGATGGAGGAAGACGAGGGCGGCAGCGTGCTGACGGCCTCGGTCTGCGGCGGGCCGAAAGGCGATGCGTATCTGATGCTGACCTGTTTCGACACGCCGGTGCTGAGCTACGATCTCGGCGCCAACGGCCGGCAATTGGAGCCTGGCATCAGCGGTTCGTTCGCGTTCAAGGCCGACGGCAAGACGGTAACTAAGGCGCTGCAGCTGGAGGCCATGTACAACTACTTCGTGGTCAACCTGGCGAAAGCCGATCCGCTGCTCGACCTGTTGCGCGGCAAGGGCGATGTGTCGGTCAGTTCAGCCAAATATGGCGAGATCAGCTTTCCGCTGAAGGGTTCAAGCGCGGCCATCGGCAAGGTGCTGGCGCAGTGCGGCAAGGCCCAGCCCGCCGATGGGGATTGAGGACTTCGTCATCCGAAGGCCTCCGAGACGGAGCTGCGCTCCTGCTTCGCCCTAGGATTGTTTGAGCAGGATCAGGTAGTTTGGCGGCCGGGACTGCGGCCCATCACCCCACCCAGTCGTACCGTCGCGGCCATCAGTTCCTCGTCCGAAAACCCGGAAAAACCCAGCACCAGGCCTTGCCGGGACGCCCCGCCGATGAACATCGAGGACAAGGCCCTGGCGCCGACACCTGCCGCCTTCGCCGCCTCGACGATCGCCGTGTCCGGCCCGGCGTGCTTCAGCGTCGCCATCAAGTGCAGCCCCTGTTCGGGCACGGTTACCTCGAGGGCATCGCCGCAATGCGTCTCGAGGCCGGCGACCAGCACGTCGCGCGCGGCTTGCACCCGGCGGCGCACGCGCCTGAGATGCGCGGCGAAATGGCCCTCGTTCAACAGGTCGGTCAGCGCGCCTTCGGCCAGCGTCGAGGGGAAGCGGTCGGAGCGCGCCCTGACCGCCATCACGGCATCGAGCAGCGCTTCGGGCACCACGACATAGCCGATGCGCAGGCCGGGGAAGAGGATTTTCGAGAAGGTGCCGAGATAGGCGACACGGCCCGAGCCGTCCATGCCCTGCAGCGAGGTCAGCGGCGGGCCGGCATAGCGGAACTCGCTGTCGTAATCGTCCTCGATGATCCAGGCATCGTTGCGCCGCGCCCAGTCGAGCAAAGCGAGACGGCGGCGCATCGTCATCGTCACGCCGAGCGGATATTGATGCGAGGGCGTGACATAGGCCGCGCGCGCCTTGGAGCACAGGCTTTCGCCGATCTCGGGATCGAGCCCTTCCGCGTCGACGGGTACGCCAAAAACCGTGGCCCCGCTGCCGGCCAGCACGGCGTGCGCCATGGGATAGCAGGGGTTTTCGATCCAGACGGCATCGCCGGGACGAAGTGCTGCACGCACCAGGAGATCGAGCCCCTGCTGCGTGCCCGACGTCAGCACGATCTGGCCGGCGTCGCAGCGCACGCCGCGTGCGGTCCTGAGATAGGTGGCAATTGCCGTGCGCAGCGGCAGGCCGCCGCGCGGGTCGCCATAGCGGAAATGCTCCGGTCCGGGGCGGGTGAGGTGGCGCGACAGAAGGATGCGAAACATATCAAGCGTGCGCGGATCGGAGACCGCAACGCCAAGGCCGCAAGGTAGCGACGCCGCGACGTCGATCTCCGCTGGACGCGGCTTGATCAGCGTCAGCGGCAGATGCGGCACATCAGGCGCGACGAAGGTGCCGGCGCCGACCTTGGCGACCGCAAACCCCTCCGAGATCAGCATTTCGAAACAGGCAACCGCCGCCGAACGCGACAGGCCGAAGCGCTGTGCGAGATCCCGGGTGGTCGGGAGTTTCGCCCCGGTGGCCAGCGCGCCGGTCTCGATCAGCCGCCTGAGCGCCGCATAAAGCTCGCGGCTGCGCGGGCCGTCGCCCGGCAGGACCGGGATCAGCGCCGACCAATCCGGAAAATTGGTCCGGTTTTTCTTCATGGGATTGGTTCTTTTATCGACCAATGTCATGGCGCATGGTTGGCAGACGACAACCAAGGATGCAAGCCGTGAACGACACGCCAGCCAGTTTTCCGACCACCAGCCGCAACCGCGTCAAGCGCCTGCACGAGCGCGGCAGCTACGACCATGCGGCAGTCTTCGCGGTGCTGGATGCCGGGCTGCTGTGCCATGTCGCCTATACGTTCGATGGCCAGCCCTATTGCACGCCGACCATCCACTGGCGCGAGGACGACATGCTGTACTGGCACGGCTCGTCGGCCAGCCGCATGCTGCGCAATCTGCGCGGCGGCACGCCGGCCTGTCTCACGGTGTCGCATCTCGACGGGCTGGTGCTGGCGCGCTCGGGCTTCAACCATTCGGCCAACTACCGCTCGGCGATGTGTTTCGGCACGGCGCGAATCGTCGACGAGCCGCAGGAGAAACTGAAGGCGCTGGCCGGCGTCGTCGACCGTTTCTATCCCGGCCGGAGCGAGACCCTGAGGCCGATCTCGGCGCAGGAGGCCAAGGCGACGACGGTGATCGGCATGCGTATTGAAGAGGCATCGGCGAAGGTACGCGCCAAGGGCGTCGGCGACGACGAGGAGGATTACGGGCATCCGGTTTGGGCCGGCGTCATCCCGGTGCGGATGGTGGTCGGCGCCGCCGAGCCGTGTCCGAGGCTGATGCCTGACATGGAGCGGCCGCGGAACCTGGCTGGATATGCCGAGGGCGCGCGGCTCGATGAGGCGCTGACGCAGGCGCAGCGGGTTTATGAGGGCGAAGTTTAGCCCGCGCCTAGTGGGAACGTATTCAAATCTTGCCGCTGCCGCCGCCTCGCGATATCTCGACACCATGATCACCTTCCGCCGTGCGCAGGCCTCCGACCTGCCTGATATCGTGGCCATGCTGGCCGACGATCCGCTTGGCGCCGGCCGCGAGGACGCTTCCTTGCCGCTGGCGCAAGGTTATGTCGACGCTTTCAACGCCATCGACGCCGATCCCAATCAGCTGCTGGCGGTGGCCGTGGATGGCGGCGAGGTGGTCGGCACCTTGCAGGTAACTTTCCTTGCCGGGCTCTCGCGCAAGGGCGCGTGGCGCGGCCAGATCGAGGCGGTTCGGGTCGCCGGCCACAGGCGCTCGGACGGCATCGGCAGGCAGATGATCGAATGGGCGATCGACGCGTGCCGCGCGCGCGGCTGCGGCCTCGTTCAACTGACCACCGACAAAGGGCGGGCGGACGCGCATCGTTTTTACGAAAGCCTCGGCTTCACCGGCAGCCATCTCGGCTACAAGAAGAGCCTTTAGGCGGTCGGAAAACGCTGCAACACTTTTGTGGAACTGCTCGCGGCGTTCGAGCAGTGCGCCAGTGCTGGCGCATTCGGGAAACCGTTCAGGCACACTTCAATTCGCGGCCAAGAGGGGATATAGGTCAGTCAAGTTGACCTATATTGCAGCGTCGGGGAGGCGTGCCGTGACCCTTATGAACCTGTTGGCTTCGCGCTCGTCGCGCATGAAAGCGTCCGAAATCCGCGAGCTGCTGAAGCTGCTCGACCAGCCGGACATCATCTCGTTTGCCGGCGGTATTCCCGATCCGGCGCTGTTCCCGGCCGAGGCGATCCGCGACGCCTATGCCGATGTGCTGGGTGGCGCCGAGGCGGGCGCGGCGCTGCAGTACCAGGTCTCGGAAGGCTATCTGCCTTTGCGGCGCTGGCTCGCCGGGCAGATGGGCAAGCTCGGCGTCGCCTGCGACGAGGCCAACATCTTCATCACCTCCGGCTCGCAGCAGGCGCTGGATTATCTCGGCAAGCTGTTCCTGTCGCCGGGCGACACCGCGCTGGTGACGTGGCCGACCTATCTCGGCGCGCTGCAGGCTTTCAACGCCTATGAGCCGCGCTACGACCGGCTGACCCCGGCCGGCGGCAACATGACGCCCGATGCCTATCGCGCGGCGGCGGCCGCCAATGGCGGCAAGGCCAAATTCGCCTATCTGGTGCCGGATTTCGCCAACCCGACCGGCAACACGCTGAACCGTGAGCAGCGCGAGGCGGTGCTCGACCTTGCCGGCGAACTCGACATCGCCGTCATCGAGGATGCCGCTTACCGCGCGCTGCGCTATGACGGCGATGTCGAGTTC
>NZ_RZRW01000204.1:0-9493 GCF_003998745.1 Mesorhizobium sp. M7A.F.Ca.US.014.04.1.1
AAATTCACGCGTCAGCGAGAACCAGGGCCAGGCGTTGACGCCGCGCCGAAACCGCGTCCCGGCGGCGGCGCGAGCGATTGGTGCGACCGGGAGCGAGCCGAGAGCCGCTGCAGTGGACAGCGCGGTCCGCAGCACCCGCCGGCGCGACCAGCCTATCATACGGTTCCTGGCGATGCGTGATCCATCGCAGTGGTCTTGGCGGCGGTCATGCCGAGCAGATGATAGGCCTCGTTTTCATAGGCGAGCAGGACATCGTCCCAGCGAAAGGCTTCGCGGGCCCGCGCCCTCGCGGCAACGCCGCAGGCCTTGACCAGGGCATCATCGTCCAGCGCCTGCTGCATCCGCTCGGCGCAACTGTTCTTGTCGGTGAAGTAGATCGCCGCAGCCCCTGCGGTCCACCTGTTGTAGGGATTGTCATGCGCGATCACCATGTTGCCGGCCGCCAGCGCCTCGACCAGCGACGGGTTGGTGCCGCCCACCGTGTGGCCGTGCAGATAGGCGCGGGCGTGGAAGCGCAGGGCCTTCACCGTTGCCTGGTCGTAAATGGCGCCCGGCAGGACCACCGAGCCGTTCGCCGCCTTGCGGATGGCGGCATGGTAGGGGATGTCGTCGGACAGCGTTCCCAGCACCACCAGCTTCATGTCGCGCTTGGTGGAGCAAAAGGATTCGACAATCGGCAGGATGTTGTTGTCGGGTTCGATGCGCGCGATCGAGATGAGATAACGCCCGGGCTCGAGGCCGAGCGCCCGGACCGGCGCCTCGGGCGCTGATGCCACCGGATCGGCGCCATAGGCGATGGTGGCGATGGCGCTGCGCGGCCGGCGCGTCGCCAGGTGATCGGCGATGGCGGGATGATCGGCGACCAGCCGATGCGAGGCCCAAGCGCCGATCCATTCGTTGAGCCAGAACCAGGTTCGCGCCGCCATCCCCCATTTGGGGCGACGCCACTCGATGCCGTCCATGTTGGTGAAGATCTTGCGCCGCTTCAGCCTGAGCCAGGTCAGGAAGACCGCGCCATTATAGCCGAGCACCAGGCAAACGCCCTGTCGTCTGGCAGCATCGCGGGCGCATTGCCAGTCGAATTCCAGGGTCGCGCGCGGTCCCTTGGAGGCGACCTGGATGTGAATGAGCTCGATGCCGCGCCAGGTTTCGCTGCGCACCCGCTGGTCGATCCGCTCGACCTCATCCTGGCAATAGACGCCGACCTTCCAGCCGCGCCCGACAAGAAACAGCGCCAGTTTTTCGGCAAAGGTTTCAAAGCCGCCATGGGCCGCGGGTATGCCGCGGGTCCCCAGGATTAGAATGGCGGGCTTTTCTGGTTTCATGGCCGGCGGCACTTTCACACATTTCATATATTAGATATTGCTTAATTTATAATGAGCAGACCGCAACTTTCGTGCCATCTTCCGATTTCGGTATCCTGGGAGGGGATCATGGCGCGGGGTTGTAAAAAAACGGTGTTGAACCCGGTGGTTGTTTCATTCTCGGTCAACCCTTCTGTGCGTAGCTGTATCGAAACGAAGCAATGCCAGGGGCGTACGGCCGGCAGTCGGACATATCGAACCGATAGTCGGACATATCGAACCAGGCATGATTCTTGCGGACGGGGTTCTGCCACAATCGCCCAGCGCGATGGTTGCAGCACCCGGCGGGAAACAAAGATGCGGATTGCCTGCGTTCATCAGGGTTATGAACTCTATGGTTCTGACCGCAGCTTCGCGGAGAGCGTGGCTGCGCTGCGCGCCGCGTTTCCGTCGGCCGACATCGAGGTGGTCTTGCCGCGCAGCGGGCCGATCGTCCAGATCCTGGAAGCGCATGCCAGCCGGATCGTCTTCGAACCGCTCTGGGTGTTGAGGCGCCAGGCCATTGCGCGCCTTGCGACAGTCGAGATGGCGCGATTGCCGGTTGCCGTGTTCAGGGCGTGGCGGCGCCTCAAGGCCTGCGACCTCGTCTATGTCAACACCTCGATCGTGGCCGACTATGCGCTGGCCGCGCGATTACTGCCCCACAAAGCCGTCTTGCACATCCACGAGATCCCCGAAGGCGCCATGCGCAGGATACTCGTCGGCCTGATGCACTGGAGCCATGCGGATCTGATCTTCAACTCGCGCGCGACGCGAGCCGCTTTCGGCGACCCCAAGGCCGCGCGCGCGCATGTCGTCTACAACGGCGTTGCCGGGCCGGCGGCGGTCGAACCAATGACGTATGACGGCAAGCGACCATTGCGGGTGCTGCTGCTCGGCCGCATCAACCGGATCAAGGGGCAGGAGGTCCTGCTGGAGGCGATCGCCTCGATGCCGGCAGAACTCCAGGCGAGGGTCGAGGTGCGGCTGGTCGGCGGCGCCTTCGAAAGCACCGAGCGCGAGCGTGCGCTTGCCGAACTGGTCGAAACGATGGGGCTTGCCGGGCGCGTCGGAGTCCTGCCTTTCATTCCCGATCCCTCGGAGCATTATCGCTGGGCCGACATCGTCACCGTGCCGTCGCGGCGTCCGGAATCGCTGGGCCGCGTCGCCATCGAGGCGATGGCTTATGGCCGGCCGCCGCTTGTGTCGGCGATCGGCGGGCTGGTGGAAGTGGTCAGCGACGGGCAGACCGGCTGGCATGTTCCGCCCGGCGACGCAGTAGCTCTTGGCGCGAAATTGCAGGAGATCATCCTCGCCCCTGAGGCCTGGCGCGGGTTTGTCGCTGCCGGGCGCGCGCGCTATGAGGCGATCTTCAGCGAGCCGGTCGCGGCCGCGGCGATCACCGCGATCGCCGCCGAAAAGCTGAAGACGACCATCGCGCGGCCGGGCAGGGCGCCCGCTGCCCGCGCAGCGGAGACACGGCCGTGAAGTTAGCGTTTCCGAGCCATCTGGTTCGACGCCTCGTGCTGATGATCGGCGGCGAGGCGATGCAGAGCGGCTTTCATTTCGCCCTCAACATCATGCTGTTGCACATGCTGTCGGCGCAGGGCTACGGCCTCTTCGCCATCGGCATGGTGATGGGCGGGGTCGGCCTGTCCTATATCAGGTCGCTCACCGCTGTTCCCGCCAGCATCTGGATGAGCAAGAGCACCAACAGCGCCGGCGTCAATACCTATGACGTGGCGTTCGGAACGGCGGCGCTGATCGTGGCGTTGCTGATGGCCGTCGGCCCGGCTGTTCTGATGCATGTCCTTGGAGATCCAAGCGGAATTGCCGCCGGCTGCTTCGTCGGTGCCTGGTCGTTGCGCAGCCATATGCGCACGGCTTTCTTCGCACGGCGCCAGCAGGTTGTCGTCTCCATCAGCGATGGCGCTTTTACAGTCGCCGGCTGTGTCCTGACCGGGCTGTCGATCTGGTTGGTCCAAGACCCGCTGCAGACCGTATTCTATGCACTTGCAGCCGCAAATGTGTTCGGCATTTTCGTCCTGGTCCGCCTGGCTCGGCGCTCGCTTCGCATCAGCTTCCGCATGCCGACGCGCCGACGCTATGTCAGGCTCTGGCCCCAACTGCGCTGGTCGGCATTCAGCGCGACCACCACCAACATCCAGGGTCAATGTCTGGCGCTGCTGGTCGCCGGCATTGCCGGGCCAGCCGCCTACGCACCGCTGGCGGCGGTTCTGGTGCTGTTTGCTCCGCTGCGCATCATCAGCCTTGCGTTCGTCAACATGACGCAGCCGGATCTCGCCAGGCTGATGCGGAACAATGAAACAGGCCGTGTCTGGACGCAGGCCAAGATCTGGGCGCTCGTCATGGGGCTCGGCGGCCTTGCTTATGGATGTGCGATCATGTTCGTCCTGCCGATGATAAAATCCCAGGCTCTCCAGGACGCTTCGACCTGGTTCATCGGGCTTTTCGTGATCGCGAATTTTGTCCCGATCATGCTCTATATCATGCCCCGCATCGTGCTTGAGATACTCGGCGATTTTCGGATCGTCGCGTTCATCACCACGGGCGGCGCGGTCGTCGGGCTGGCGCTGATCGCGGCCCTGCTGGCAATCGCGTCTCCGCCGTGGGCGTTGTTGGGTTCCGCCGTCTCGGAGATGTTCGTGCTCGTGGCATCGTGGTATTTCGCGCATCACCGCATGTGGAATATCGAGCATCCCGATGAGGCGCGCGACAGCCGGTTGGGCGCGTGGCGGCGGACGCTGCCGTTCGCTACGGCAAAGCGATAGGAAAAAACATGGCAGTCCAGGCGGTGCAAATTGCTGCGGTGACCGGCTCGCCCGATGGCCAGTCCTCCCATCCGGCCACCGTCGTCGCCATCGATGCCTACACGGCGCGGCTCCACACCAGCTTGGAAGCGGTGAGGCCGCTCTGGCTGCGCCTCCAGGCGGACGGTGTGTGCACCGCCCACCAGAATTATGCCTGGGCCGAGGGGATCGTCGCGCGGCTAATGCCGGAAGGTGCGGAACTGCTCATCGTGGAGGTAAACGATGCCGTGACGGGCGCGCCGCGAATGCTGGTGCCGCTGATACGGCGGCCGGCCTTCCGCCATCGGGTGATCGAATGGCTGAGCTGTGGCGTTTGCGACTATTCGGCACCGCTGCTGGCAGATGCCAGCCCGTGGACGATGCAATCGGCGCAGGCCGCGTGGGCTGCGGTGCGTTCCGTGCTGCCGCCGGCGGACCGCATCCAGATCACGGGAATTCCGCAATCGATCAGCGGCGTCACCAACCCTCTGGCCTTGCTCGCAGCCACGCGCGATTCCCTGCATACCAGCTTCGGCCTCGCCATCGACGGCGACCCGGAAACCGTGCTCAAGCGCCTATGCCGGCCATCCTTCGTCAAGGCCTTCAACAAGGACTGGCGCCGCCTCGAACGGCTTGGCGACGTGGAACTGGTCGAAGCCAACACGCCGGCCCTGGTGGAGGTCATCTTCGGCGGCCTGGTCCGGATGCGGCTCAGCCGCTTTCGCGAACTGGGCCGCTTCGACCTGCTGACGCAGGCGACGGCTGTCGACTTCTATCGAAACGCCGCTCTCGAGGGCCTGTCGGATGGGTCGGTGCGGCTCTTCGGGTTGCGTGTTGGTGAAGCTCTGATCGCCGTACAATACCTGCTGATCCATCAAGTCACCGTTCATGCTCTGCTGATCTCAATCGATCAGGGCGCGGTGCCCAATGTCTCGCCGGGACTTCTGATCATGGGCAAGTTGATGAGCTGGGCGCGCGGCCGCGGTTTCGATTATTTCGACCTGTCGGTCGGCAACCAGAGTTACAAGGAACATATGGGTGCCGTGGGTTCGGGCCTGCGCGAGCTTTGCCACGGGATTACGGTGCGAGGCAGCGCCGTGAGCGCAGCCATCGAGGTCCGCAACCGGACCGAGGTGTTCGTGCGCTCCAAACCTCGGCTGCTGAAGAGGCTCCAGGGACTGATGCGGGACTTGCGGCGCCTGCGTGGGGGATCGGAATGACGGGAGAAGCATGTGGCAAGCTACGCGGCGCGAACGACTCCGATAAGGGATTTGCCCGGTGGGCGGTTTTCCCCGACTGTCGCCAACGCTGATGCAACCGCGCACTTCACGGCTCGGCTGCACACCAGTTTCGATACCGTAAGGCTGCTATGGCTGCTGCTTGAGGCGCACGGCGTCTGCACTGCCCATCAGCACTATGCCTGGGTCGAAGGAATCGCCGCACGGCTGATGCCCAAGGACGCGGACCTGGTCGTCATCGAGGTGAGTGACGCCATGACCGGCGCGCCGGCCATGCTGCTGCCGCTGATGCGGCGCCGGGCCCTCGGCCACCACGTCATCGAATGGCTGAGCTGCCGCGTGTGCGACTACTCGGTGCCGCTGCTGGCGGATGGGAGAGCGTGGACCAGGCAGAGTGCCGACGCCATGTGGGCGGCGGTCCGTGCCGTTCTGCCACCGGCGGATCGCATCCATATCGCGGGGATCCCGCAGCAGATCCACGGCCTCGTCAATCCGCTGGCACTGCTTTCGGTGGCGCGCGACTCCATCCAGGTCACCTCCGGCCTCGTCCTGCACGGCGACCCGGAGACGCTCATCAAGCGGATCTGCAAGCCGTCCTTTGCCAAGGCCTTCCGCAAGCATTGCCGCGGCTTCGAACAGCTTGGTGGCCTCGCTCTGGTCGAGGCCGACACGCCTGATCTGACCGAGGAGCTCCTGGATGTGCTGCTGGAATTGCGGCTGAAGCGTTTTCGTGAGCTTGGGCGTTTCGACCTCCTGACGCAGGTCCCGGTCGTCGATTTCTACCGCGCCGCGGCGCTGCAAGGCCTGTCCAATGGATCTGTGCGGCTCTTCGGTCTACGCGTCGGTGAAGCCTGGCTCGCCTCCATCTATGTGCTGGTCAGAAAAGGCACACTTCACGCCCTCCTGCTGGGCATCGACCAGAACGCGGTCGCCAATGTCTCACCCGGCCTGACGACGATGGGCAAGCTGATGATGTGGGGATGCGAGCGGGGCTTCGACTATTTCGACCTGTCGGTCGGCGGCCAGGGCTACAAGCAACATATTGGTGCCGCGAGTTCGGTTTTGGCCGAGATCTGCGAACCGGTGACGGTGCGGGGCAGGGCTGCGAACGCAGCCATTCTGTTGCGCAGCCGGGTCGAAGGCATGACGCGGTCGCGCCCCCGGCTGCTCAAAGCCGTTCAGGGCCTGACGCGCCGCTTGCGGCGATTGAAGGACTGAGGACGAGCGTTTGCCGGTCCTGCCGACGACCGATGCAAAGAGGCACCAAGGCCGGCAAGGTTGTTGACAGGGTTGGTTGGCTCTATATTTGAAAGCGCGCTTGACGTTCAGAAATGAGTGTCGTCGGCAGAATTTCTCAAATTGGCGTTTTCGGCAGATCACCTCGATGAATGCAAGTTTAGGAGATGGGATTCGTTCCATCCTCATTATTCAAACGAAGTACATTGGAGATGTCGTTCTGACATCTGCTTTGGTTCGCAACCTGCGTCTTTCTTATCCACAAGCATCGGTAACCATGCTTTGTGCGCCGGGACTCAAGCAGTTCATCGTCGCGCAAGGGATCGCCGATGTTGCCGTTGGCTTTGAATCCCGCGGCAGAGGAAGGACTCTGCTCAAGCGTTTGAGCGACTATCGTGGCGTCATCTCTGATCTGCGGCGTCGAAAATTCGATCTTAGCATCGACCTTACCGATTCAAAAACCTCGCGGATAATGCATCGTTTGATCGGCGCTCCACTTCGCGTCGGCTTCGATCCTTCCGAGCATCCGATGAAGTTCTGGGAAATCCAGCTTGCAAACGTTCTCGCCGCGACTTTCGGACAGGGCGGCCCCCATTATCTCTACAGGAACCTGTCTCCACTCCACGCGCTTGGGTTGGATTGTCAGGACCCAACGCCTCGGCTGCAGCCGAACGGGACCGCCCAGGAAGAGTGTGCCAGGATTCTTGCGGAAAACGCTTTGGCAAAGAAGTCATATGTGGCCGTGCATGCCGGCGCCAGGTTCGAAGGGCGTTGTTGGCCGCCGCAACATTTTGCTGCGGTCATCGACGAGGTATACGCCAGAACCGGGTTGCGATCTCTGCTCGTTGGTGGGCCGGATGAGGGGCTTGCCGCGCAAAGGATCCTTGAAGTGGCGGCGTCGCCGGTCGCCAGTGTCGTCGGAAAGGCCTCGCTTGAAGTCCTGACGGCATTGTTGGCCGAAGCATCAATCTTTCTAGGCAATGAGAGCGGCCCGATGCACATCGCGGCATCTGTCGGAACTCCAGCGGTGGGGTTGTACGGCCTGACGTCGCCTGAGCAATGGGGCCCGTTCGGTGTCCCGAACCGGACGCTCCAGCCGGTCATGCCCTGTCCATGCATCGCTCCAGGTGTTTGTAAAGAAAACAACCCCGGTGGGGTCTATTGTGTGCAGCGGCTTCAGGTTGCCGAGGTCGCGGCAGCGACACTCGATCTCATCGGGGAAGTCCGAAAATCCACTCATTCGGGTATGCCGGCCGCTTCGTAGGCTGGCGGCAACAGGCACGATCACGCGCGGCTTCGTCTTCGCGCGCTTCACATCGTGATTCAGGCCGAGACCCGAGCATCTTCAAAAGACTGCAAAATTTAACCGGACTGCAACCTGCACTGCCACGAAATTGACAGGACACCTCGTCTCCGGCATCCTTGGAGCCAGTCGCAAGGCCGCCGACAGCGGCCGCGTTGCGTGTCAGGGCGACCGAGGGCAGTGTCATGTTCAGTCCCGTCACAGGTCAGAATTCCAAACGCGCCGCGGTGCGCAAAGCGCTCGATCGTCACAAGGTCTACATCACCGAGCAGCGTTTTTCGGAGGGCACCTACCAAGCCCGGGTTCTGGTCGATGGCGAGGCCTATTGGGTCGACGAATTCCGGCTGAGCCAGTTGCAGCAAGGGCTGTCGCCGGCGGAGCTCGAGTTGACGCCGGCCGCTGACGATTGAGAGCGTGACTGGCTTGTTCCTGGCCGCCGTGCTTCGATCTTTGCGATGACAACTCCACCAAAGCTCAAAGCCTATCGCGCCAAACGCGAATTCGCCAAGACGCCGGAACCGGTTGGCGGGCTCGTCAGCAGCGACGGCAACCGCTTCGTCGTGCACAAGCACCACGCCACCGCAGACCATTATGATCTGCGACTGCAGGTCGGCGATGTCTTGAAGAGCTGGGCGGTGCCGCGCGGGCCTTCGCTCAATCCGGCCGACAAAAGGCTGGCGGTCGAGACCGAGGATCATCCGCTCGAATATATCGACTTCGAGGGTGTCATTCCCGAAGGCGAGTATGGCGGCGGGCCGATGATCGTCTGGGACACCGGCAGCTGGGCGCCGATGGACGATGTCGAAAAGAGCTTGCGCACCGGCGCCTTCAAGTTCCGGCTGGCCGGCGCCAAGCTCAATGGCGGCTGGATGCTGACCCGGCTGAAGCCGAAACCCGGCGAGGACGAAAACAAGAAGAACTGGCTGCTGTTCAAAGAGCGCGACCTCGCGGCCGACACTGCGCTTGACATCCTCACGGCCCGGCCGGAGAGCGTCAAATCCGGATTGCGCATCGAGGAGCTGGCGGCGCCGGCAAAGCCCGCCGCCAAACCCGCGCCCAGACAGGGATCGCTGAAGCCCGGCACGCTGCCGGGCGCCTTCAAGGCCCCCATGCTTGCCCGTATCGAGCCGCAGCTGGCGACGCAGGTGCCAAAACCGCCCGATGGCGAAGACACCAAACAGGTCTGGCTGCACGAGAGCAAATTCGACGGCTTCCGCACCATGGCGCATCTCACTGAGGGCGCGGTCAAGCTGATCACCCGTGGCGGCATCGACTGGACGAAGCGTTATGGCGACCTGCCGCATGCGTTCGCCAAACTGCCGTGCTGCGACGCCATCATCGATGGCGAGATCGTGGTGCTCGACGCCCGGGGCATCAGCCGTTTCGCGCTGCTGCAGGATGCGCTGGCCGAGGGCGCCGGCAGCAAGCTCCATTTCTACGCCTTCGATCTTCTCCATCTCGACGGCTGGGACCTGACCAAGGCGCCGCTGGTCCGGCGCAAGGCGCTGCTCGCGCAGATGCTGTCGGGCCTCGGCGCCAATTCCGCCATCCAGTTCTCCGACC
>NZ_RZRW01000205.1:0-9479 GCF_003998745.1 Mesorhizobium sp. M7A.F.Ca.US.014.04.1.1
CGGCCTGCTTGCGTTGATGAACAACCGGGCCCGCCTGCAATTGCGCCTGCAGCAGACCGTCGAGGGGCTCTCGGTCGCCGCCGTCTCCTATTATGTGGTCGGCCTTGTCGGCTATGTCGCCAAGGGCGCCTCGATCTTCGGCCATGCCTTCGCGCCGGAGATCATTACCGCTGCTTCGGTGCCTGTCGCCATCCTGCTGGTCTGGTGGGGCGTGCGCCGCGTGCGCCGGATGCACTCCGAACCCGGCAAGCCGCCCGGCGAATAGCAGCGGCAGATTGCCGCTGCGTAAGCCTGTCTCCGCCTTGAAGTTGGATTCGCCGCCATTACAGGATTTGCACCCAACGCGCTTCACTGGTAAAAGATTTTGACCAGTCAAGCGAAATGAGGCTGCTGATGTCCGGCCTGGCCATGCCGAAACCAGACGATGCCACGATGCGCCGGCGCGACGAGATCGTCGCCGACATGCGCATCATCGTGCCGGGTGAGGGCGTCGTCGACGCCGCCAATTCCATGCGCGCCTTCGAGAGCGACGGCTTGACCGCCTATCGGCAGCTGCCGCTGGTCGTCGTGCTGCCGCAAACGGTGGCGCAGGTTTCGCGCGTGCTGAAATACTGCAACGACCGCAACATCCGCGTCGTGCCGCGCGGCTCCGGCACCTCGCTGTCGGGCGGGGCGCTGCCGCTCGAGGACGCGGTGCTGCTGGTCATGAGCCGTTTCAACCGTATCCTCGGGATCGATTTTCCCAATCGCGTCGTCGTTGCCCAGCCGGGCGTCACCAATCTCGGCATCACCACCGCCGTCGAGCAGGAGGGCTTTTACTACGCCCCCGATCCATCCTCCCAGATCGCCTGCTCGATCGGCGGCAATGTCGCGGAGAATTCCGGCGGCGTGCACTGCCTGAAATACGGCCTCACAGCCAACAATGTGCTCGGCATCGAGATGGTGCTGATGAATGGCGAGGTGGTGCGGCTGGGCGGCAGTCACCTCGATGCGGAAGGCTACGACCTGCTCGGCGTCATGACCGGGTCCGAAGGGCTGCTCGGCGTCGTCACCGAGGTCACCGTGCGCATCCTGAAGAAGCCGGAGACGGCACGTGCACTGCTGATCGGCTTCCCGACCAGCGAGCAGGGCGGCCAGTGCGTTGCCGACATCATCGGCGCCGGCATCATCCCGGGCGGCATGGAGATGATGGACCGGCCGGCGATCCATGCGGCGGAAGATTTCGTTCATGCCGGCTATCCCCTCGATGTCGAGGCGCTGCTGATCGTCGAGCTCGACGGGCCGGGCGTCGAGGTCGATCATCTGATCGGGCTGGTCGAGGCGATCGCCTACAAGAACGGCTCGACCACCTGCCGCATTTCGCAGTCCGAACAGGAACGGCTGAGCTTCTGGGCCGGCCGCAAGGCGGCGTTTCCGGCCGTCGGCCGCATCTCGCCCGACTACTACTGCATGGACGGCACCATCCCGCGCAAGGAGCTGCCGCGCGTGCTCGCCGGCATGCGCGAGCTGTCGGAAAAATACGGTCTCGGCGTCGCCAATGTCTTTCATGCCGGTGACGGCAATCTGCATCCGCTGATCCTCTACGACGCCAACGTACCGGGCGAACTCGACAAGGCCGAAAGTTTCGGCGCCGATATATTGCGGCTCTGCGTCAAGGTCGGCGGCGTCTTGACCGGCGAACACGGTGTGGGCGTGGAAAAACGCGACCTGATGCCGGAAATGTTCACCCAGATCGATCTCGACCAGCAGATGCGCGTCAAATGTGCCTTCGATCCCAACCATCTGCTCAACCCGGGAAAAGTATTTCCGCAGCTGCGGCGATGCGCCGAGCTTGGGCGGATGCATGTGCACCGCGGGCAGGTGGCGTTTCCGGACATTCCGAGGTTTTGAGGGTGATGACGGCGCGTGAACACCCCCCTCTGTCCTGCCGGACATCTCCCCCTCAAGGGGGGAGATTGGCAGCTTGCGCGCCTCGCCCTTCCGTCATCATTGAAGATTGGCGAAGCCATATGCGACATCTGATCTCCCCCCTTGAGGGGGAGATGTCCGGCAGGACAGAGGGGGGCGCCAGGGAACTCGGCATATCCGAACTCGCATCTGGCGCGGTCTCTTCATGACCACCTTCACCCCGACCACCCCATCCGAAGTCCTCTCCACCATAGCCTGGGCCGTGGCGGAAGAGGCGCCGCTCGAACTCCTTGGCCATGGCTCCAAGCGTGGCATCGGCCGGCCGCTGCAAACCGAACACACGCTCGACCTGTCGAAATTATCTGACGTCACGCTCTATGAACCGGCTGAACTGGTGCTGTCGGCCAAGGCAGGCACACCGTTGGCCGAGATCGAAAAACTGCTGGCGGAAAACGGCCAGCAGCTCGCTTTCGAGCCGATGGATTACGGCCCGCTGCTTGGTGGCGAACCGGGCAAAGGTACGATCGGCGGTGTGCTCGGCGCTAACCTCTCCGGTCCGCGCCGGCTCAAGGCGGGGGCCGCGCGCGACCATGTCCTGGGCATCAATGTGGTGTCCGGTCGTGGCGAGGCCTTCAAGTCGGGCGGTCGCGTGGTCAAGAACGTCACCGGCTATGACATGTCGAAGCTGATGGCCAACAGCTGGGGCACGCTGGCCGTCTTCACCGACGTCACCTTCAAGGTGCTGCCGGCAGCCGAGACCGAAGTCACGCTCGCCATCCGTAGCCTGCTCGACGATGCCGCGGCCGCCGCCATGGCCCTGGCGCTTGGCTCGAGTGCTGAAGTGTCGAGTGCCGCCCACCTGCCGGAGCGGATCGCCGCGCGCGTCGCCAGCGGCAGTCTCGGCAGCGAGGCTGCCACGCTGCTGCGCGTCGAGGGTTTCGGCCCGTCGGTCGCCTACCGCATCGCCGCGCTGAAAACGCTGCTCGGCAATGCCGGCCCGCTGGAGGAGATTGGCGGCGAGGTTTCACGGCTGATCTGGCGCGACGTTCGCGATTGCAGGCCTTTCGCCGACGGCAGCGAGAAGCCGGTCTGGCGCATCTCGATGACGCCTTCTCAGAGCCACCAGATGGTCCTGACGCTGCGCATGCAGGCCGCCGTCAGCGCCTTTTATGACTGGCAGGGCGGACTGGTTTGGCTGCGCATGGAACAGGGCGATCCGGAAGCCGCTCTGCTGCGCGGGCTGTTGAGGAAACATGGCGGCGGCCATGCGACGCTGGTGCGCGCCGCACCCTCGCATCGCGCCGCTCTACCGGTGTTCGAGCCGCAGCCGCCCGCTCTTGCTGCACTATCGGTCCGCCTGAAACAGGAATTCGACCCCAAGAATATCTTCAATCCCGGCCGCATGGCCTAGGACATCAGCGATGCAGACCAATTTTTCGCTTGCCCAGCTTGCCGATCCGCATGTCGCGGAATCGGAAAAGATCCTGCGCAAATGCGTGCATTGCGGCTTCTGCACCGCGACGTGCCCGACCTATGTGACACTCGGCAACGAGCTCGATTCACCGCGCGGGCGCATCTACCTGATCAAGGACATGCTGGAAAAAGGCCGTCCGGCCGACAAGCAGATCGTCACCCATATCGATCGCTGCCTGTCGTGCCTTGCCTGCATGAGCACCTGCCCGTCGGGCGTCAACTACATGCATCTGGTCGACCATGCCCGCGCCCATATCCAGGAGACCTACAAGCGGCCACTGCTCGACCGCCTGACCCGCGCCATGCTGGCCTTCGTACTGCCCTATCCCCAGCGCTTTCGCGCCGCGCTCAAGCTGGCGAAGCTGGGCAAGCCGTTCATAGGCTTGTTCGACAAGGTTCCGGCGCTGAAGCCGCTCAGTGCGATGCTCAAGCTTGCGCCGGCGTCGATCCCGGCAGCTTCGCCGATAGGCTCGCCGGGCATCCATGTCGGGCAGGGGACCAAAAGAGGTCGTGTCGCCATCCTCACCGGCTGCGCGCAATCGGTGCTCGATCCCGCCATCAACGAGGCGACGATTTCGCTGCTGACGCGGCTCGGCGTCGAGGTCTTGGTGCCGCCGGGCGAAGGCTGTTGTGGTGCGCTGGTCCATCATATGGGGCGCGAACAGGCCGCGCTTGCCTCGGCGAGGCAGAATGTCGACGCCTGGACACGCGCCCTCGACCAGGGCGGGCTCGATGCCATCGTCATCACCGCCTCGGGCTGCGGCACGACGATCAAGGACTACGGTTTCATGCTGCGGCTCGACCCGGCCTATGCCGACAAGGCCGCACGCGTCTCGGCACTGGCCAAGGACGTTACCGAATATCTCTCGACCCTCGACCTGCCCGAACCGGTTCGCAAGCCGGGCACTGTCGTTGCCTATCACTCGGCCTGCTCGATGCAGCACGGCCAGAAGATCACCCGCCAGCCGAAAGAACTGCTGGCCAAGGCCGGCTTCATCGTGCGCGAGCCGCGCGAAGGGCATCTCTGCTGCGGCTCTGCCGGCACCTACAACATCCTGCAGCCCGAGATCTCGGCCAAACTGCGCGACCGCAAGGTGAAAAACATCGAGGCGACGGGGGCCTCGATCGTCGCCACCGGCAACATAGGCTGCATCACGCAAATCGCTTCCGCCGCGAAGATGCCGGTGGTGCACACGATAAAGCTGCTCGACTGGGCCTATGGTGGGCCGAAGCCGGAAGGTGTTCTGGAAGAAAGCCTGATCGCTGCGGAATAGGTCGCCCTGTCCTTACTCCGCCGCAAGCCTGTCGGCCGTACCGTAGGTCGCCTCATAAAGCGCGCGCTGGCGGCTGAGCGCGACCATGGTGTTGCGCAGCAGGATGGCGACCGTGATCGGGCCGACGCCGCCCGGCACCGGGGTGATCCAGGAGGCGACCTCGCGCACGCTTTCAGTGTCGACGTCGCCGACGATGCGGCTGGAGCCGTCGGGGGCGATTTCGGAATTGATGCCGATGTCGATGACGGCAGCGCCCGGCTTGACCATGTCGGCCTTGATCAGCCGCGGCTTGCCGACGGCAACGAACAGCGCATCGGCGCGCCTTGCATGGGCGGCGACCGATCGCGTCATGTGGTGGCAGACCGTCACCGTCGCGCCTTCGCTCATCAACAGGAAGGCGATCGGCTTGCCGACGATTTCCGAATGGCCGACGATGACGACTTCCAGTCCCTTGAGGTCGAGGCCGGTCTCCTTCAGCAGCTCGACCGAGGCGGCCGCCGTGCAAGGCGCGAGATCGAGCTGGTTGTAGACGATGTTGCCGATCGAGGCCGGATGCATGCCTTCGACATCCTTCAGCGGATGCACCGCCGCTTGCAGCGTCTTGATGGGGATATGCGCTGGCACGGGCCGCTGGATGATGATGCCGGTAACGCGCGGATCGGCATTCAGGCCGTGGATCGCAGCTTCCAACTCGCCTGCTGTGATGGTGGCGGGAAAGCGCCGTTCCTCGAAATCGATGCCGGCGAGCTCAGCCTTGGCGCGCTGGTTGCGCACATAGACGTCCACCGCATCGGTGTCGCCGACGGTGATCGAGATCAGCTTGGGCGGAAAACCCTCGGCTTTGGCGATCGCTGCGTCCTCGGCAACGGCGGCGATGATGCGCTGGGCGACCGGGCCGCCCTTGAGATAACGGCTGTCTTCGGACAGAGGCATGGGTGAACTCTTTTGTGGAACTTGCCACCGAGATAGCAAAAGAATGCGGCAAAGGGCAGCATGAAAGCGAACCGCTATGCCCGTTGCGCGACGCGTGGGTGGCCTTTTGCCCTCGATTTCTGCTCAAAACGGAAAGGGCAGCGCGGTTTCCCGTGCTGCCCTTCCTGACCGGCCGCATCCCCATACGGCCCGTCCCCCGTATCCCTAAACTGGCCTCGAAACGCGGACTGCTTTGCCGGCCAGGTGATTCGCAAGGACTATTATATCACCTCGACCGTGGTTCCGACATTGACCCGCTCATAGAGATCGACGACGTCCTCGTTGCGCATGCGGATGCAGCCCGACGACACCGCGCCGCCGATCGTCCACGGCTGGTTGGTGCCATGGATGCGGTATTCGGTGGTGCCGAGGTAGAGCGCACGGGCACCAAGCGGGTTCTCCATGCCGCCGGCAAGATAGGTCGGCAAATAGCGGCCCTTGGCGGCTTCGCGCTTGATCATCTGCGCCGGCGGGCGCCAGTCCGGCCACTCGCGCTTGTTGGTGATCTTGTGCGTACCCGACCATTCGAAGCCCGGCTTGCCGGTGCCGACGCCATAGCGCCTTGCCTTGCCGTTCTTCTCGACCAGGAAGAGGAAATTCTGCGTGGTGTCGATGACGATCGTGCCCGGCTTCTGGCCTCCGTCATAGTCGACTTCCTGCGGCAGGTAGATCGGGTTGATCTGGGGACGCGCGACCATGCGCTTGGCCGGCGGCTGCACCGCCGCCGTCTGCACCCGGTCGGGCTGCGCCGGGCGCAGGCGTCGCTGCTGCTGCACCACCTGCCGGTTCTGGCGCACGATGCCGGGCGCATGGCCAAGCTGCAGCACCCAGGGTGCGGAAAGGTCGGGGCTCACCATCACCGGCGGCCTGTCGGCATAGCGGTCGCCGGCGGTTGAGGGTGTGACGCCGGCGGCAAACACAGCCACGGCGCCGAGCACGGGAAACAACACTGTCTTCATCGTAACGCACCTTGATCGTCTGATACAAACGGGTGGAAACGTCCTCCCGGTTCGGCGATCATTGGCGCGCAAGCAGCAACCGAAACATGAATCGGAATGCGTAAAATGCGGCTTTGTCAGTAAACCTTTTGGTGTGGTTACCGCCGGGTTCACGAATCTGGTAAAGCCGCAGTAAATGCCGCGCAAAGCGCGTTAACGAACGGATTTTGGCCTATGGACAAGGAACACACCGGCCTGCTCGCCGGCCCCGACGGTGTCGCGCGCTGCTTCTGGCACGGCAATCTGCCCGACTATCTGCACTATCACGATCATGAATGGGGCCGGCCTGTGGCCGACGACCGCAGGCTGTTCGAAAAGATCTGCCTGGAAGGCTTTCAGTCGGGCCTGTCGTGGCTGACCATACTGCGCAAGCGGGAGAATTTTCGCGAAGCCTTCGCCAATTTCGAATTCGACAAGGTAGCAAGCTTCACCGACAAGGATGTCGAGCGCCTGCTCGGCAATGCCGGCATCATCCGCCATCGCGGCAAGATCGTCTCGACCATCAACAACGCCAGGCGCGCCCGCGAAATGGTGGACGAATTCGGCTCACTGGCCGCCTGGTTCTGGAAGTTCGAACCCGGCAAGGACGAGCGGCCGCAAATCGTCGACCTCGCCCATCTGCGCGCGAACCCGACAACGGCCGTCTCGGTGCGGATCTCGAAGGAGCTGAAGAAGCGCGGCTGGAGCTTTGTCGGCCCGACCACGGTCTACGCCTTCATGCAGGCCATGGGCCTGGTCAACGACCACCTCGAGGGCTGCGCCTGCCGCCAAGAGGTCGAGAAGCAGCGGAAGGCTTTCAGGCGGCCGAAATAGGCTCAGGTGCCGTTGGCGCTGGCCAGCACCAGGCCGGCGACGATCGCCACCACCGTGGCCAGGGTCGGATAGATCACCAGCAGGCCGGTCATCAACGCGTCGCGCATGGATGGTCCCTTGCCGGTGTCGGCGGGTACTTCGAACGGTCCGGCAGCCTGGCTGACCATTTTCGGGACGTTGATGTCGGCCGGGCGCAAGCGTGCGGACAATCCGGCATCGCTGTCGATGGCATGGAATCTTGCTGTGCTGGTCATGGCCGCGAACCCCTCATTCCCGCGCTTTATCGGCGGCGATTGTGTCGGCACGATGCCGCACGCATGGCGGGATTGTTTCATTTGCGGTCCGGATTGGTTTCAAGGAGGTGCGGCGTCGCCTTCTCTCATCGGCAGCGCCAGAGGTCTGACCCTTGCCGCATCCGACCTCTTCGGTTAGGACACCCGCGTTGCGAAAATCGCAACATTGCCGACCTGCAAGCATCATAAAACGCCGAGCAAACACCCCATGGCCGATAAATCGGAAAAGACGAAAGCGCGACTGCCGCGCGGCTTTGCCGACCGCAGCGCCGAGGACATCCGCGCCGTCGAGAAGATGATGGCGACGATCCGCTCGGTCTATGAGCTTTACGGCTTCGAACCGGCAGACCAGCCGCTGATCGAATACACCGATGCGCTCGGAAAATTCCTCCCCGACCAGGACCGGCCGAACGAAGGCGTGTTCTCCTTCCAGGATGACGACGACCAGTGGCTGTCGCTGCGCTACGACCTGACCGCGCCGACGGCGCGTTATGTCGCCGAGAATTACGAGCGGCTGCCAAAACCTTACCGCAGCTATCGCTCAGGCTGGGTGTTCCGCAACGAGAAGCCCGGCCCCGGCCGCTTCCGCCAGTTCATGCAGTTCGATGCCGACACGATCGGCACGCCGGGTGTGGCCGCCGACGCCGAAATGGCCATGATGATGGCCGACGTCATGGAAGCGCTGGGCATCAAGCGCGGCGACTACGTCATCCGCGTCAACAACCGCAAGGTGCTGGATGGCGTGCTGGAGGCGATCGGCCTTGGCGGCGAGGAGAATGCCGGCCGCCGGCTGACGGTGCTGCGTGCGATCGACAAGCTCGACAAGCTCGGGCCGGAAGGCGTGAAGCTTTTGCTTGGCCCGGGCCGCTGGGACGGCGGCAAGGAGGGCGAAGGCGACTTCGCCAAGGGCGCCGGGTTGAACAACGGGCAAGCCGAGGCGGTTCTTCTCGCGACTGCGAGGACTATACAGGCCGGCCAGGATTCCATGGTCAGTTCGAACGCGATCTACCAGGAAGGCGTCGGCGAACTCGCCACGATTGAAGCGCTGGTCAGGGCGGCCGGATATGACGAAGACCGGATTGCCATGGACCGCTCGGTCGTGCGCGGCCTCGAATACTACACCGGCCCTGTCTTCGAAGCCGAGCTTCTGGCCGAAATCCCCAACGAAGACGGCCAGATCGTGCGCTTCGGTTCGGTCGGTGGCGGCGGGCGCTATGATGGCCTCGTCTCGCGCTTCCGTGGCGAGCCGGTGCCGGCAACCGGTTTTTCCATCGGCGTCTCCAGGCTGATGACCGCGCTGAAGAACCTCGGCAAGCTTGATGCCTCGGACGTGATTGCGCCGGTCGTCGTGCTGGTGATGGACAAGGACACCGACAGCCTCGGCCGCTACCAGAAGATGGTGGCGGAGCTGCGCGCCGCCGGCATCCGTTCCGAAATGTATCTCGGCGGCGCCGGCATGAAGGCGCAGCTCAAATATGCCGACCGTCGCGGCTGTCCGGTCGCCATCATCCAGGGCGGCGACGAGCGCGCCAAGGGCGAGCTGCAGATCAAGGACCTGATCGAAGGCGCGCGCATGTCGGCCGAAATATCAGACAACGCCGAATGGCGCGCGGCGCGCCCGGCACAGGTGACTGTGGCGGAGGGCGAGCTGGTCGTCGAGGTGAGGAAGATATTGGCGGCGCAGGCTGAGGAGAGGGCGCGTGGCAAGTAGAGGCCGCGTTGGCGCCTCTGGTTTGGGACCAGAGGGT
>NZ_RZRW01000206.1:0-9469 GCF_003998745.1 Mesorhizobium sp. M7A.F.Ca.US.014.04.1.1
TGGCGCATGAGCTGGACGATCGCGGCTGGTCCGTGCCCCTGGCAACCGCCGACCGTGCCGAGCGTTTCGCCGGGCATTTTCCGGCCGCTGCCGTCCACCCGATCCAGTCGGCGACGATGGGCTCGAAAAATCCTTTTGCCCTGCTTGGTGCCTTCTGGAAAATCTGGCGCGGCGTGCGCCAGGCTTCTGCCGTCATCGCCAGGATCAAGCCGGATGCCGTCGTCGGCTTCGGCGGCTATCCAACCTTGCCGCCGCTCTACGCGGCGACACGGCGCAAGGTACCGACCCTGATCCATGAGCAGAACGCGGTGATGGGGCGCGCCAACCGGGCGCTGGCCGGCCGTGTCGACGCGATCGCCGGCGGCTTCCTGCCGCAGGACAGCAGTGCAGCCGGGGTCAAGACGGTGACGACAGGCAATCCGGTCCGGCCTGCGGTGCTGGAAGCGGCCAAGACTGCCTATGCGGCATCTGCCGGGGATCAACCGTTCCGCCTGCTGGTTTTTGGCGGCAGCCAGGGCGCCCAATTCTTTTCCGATGCCGTGCCGGGAGCCATTGCGCTGCTTTCCGACGCCCAGCGCAAACGGCTGGTCATTACCCAACAAGCGCGCGCCGATGACGTGGCGCGGGTCAAGGCGGTCTATGCCACCCTTGGCGTCGCCGTCGAGGTCTCGCCCTTCTTCACCGACATGGCGGCACGCATGGCGGCCGCTCATCTGGTGATCTCGCGTTCCGGCGCCTCGACCGTCTCGGAGATCGCCGTCATCGGCCGGCCGGCGCTGCTGGTGCCTTACCCCCATGCGCTCGATCACGATCAGGCGGCGAACGCGGCGGCCCTTGCCGCTGCCGACGGCGGCGAAGTGCATCCGCAATCCTCGCTCTCGTCCGAACGCATCGCAGCGCTTGTCGGCGGGCTGATGGACGACCCCGATCGGCTGACGGCAATGGCGGCGGGTGCGAAATCGGCCGGCAGGCCGGACGCGGCACGGTTGCTCGCCGATCTTACAGAGGCTATTGCGTCCAAAAAAACCGTTTCGGATTTCAGGAAGGGGACGCAAGCATGAAGATGCCGCAGACCATCGGCCTTGTGCATTTCATCGGCATTGGCGGCATCGGCATGAGCGGCATTGCCGAAGTGCTGCACAATCTCGGCTACAAGGTGCAAGGGTCCGACCAGGCCGAAAGCGCCAATGTGCAGCGGCTGCGCGACAAGGGCATCGAATGCTTCGTCGGCCATAGGGCCGAGAATCTCGGCGATGCCGAGGTGGTGGTCGTCTCGACGGCGATCAAGAAATCCAACCCTGAGCTGAAGGCCGCGCGCGAAAAGCTGCTGCCGATCGTGCGCCGGGCCGAGATGCTGGCCGAACTGATGCGCTTTCGCCAGGCGGTGGCGATCGGCGGCACGCATGGCAAGACGACGACGACCTCGATGGTGGCGACCTTGCTCGATGCGGGCGGGCTCGATCCGACCGTGATCAATGGCGGCATCATCAATGCCTACGGCACCAACGCCCGCATGGGCGACGGCGAATGGATGGTGGTCGAGGCCGACGAGAGCGACGGCACCTTCCTGAAACTGCCGGCCGAGATCGCGGTCGTCACCAACATCGACCCCGAGCATCTTGACCACTATGGCAGCTTCGACAAGGTGCGCGAGGCGTTCCGCCAGTTTGTCGAGAACGTTCCGTTCTACGGTTTTGGCGTGATGTGCACCGATCACCCCGAAGTGCAGGCGCTGGTCAGCCGCATCGAGGACCGCCGGGTCATCACCTATGGCGAGAATGCGCAGGCCGACGTGCGCTTTACCAATCACCGCATGTCAGGTGCCATTTCGGAATTCGACGTGGTGATCCGCGACCGCAAGACCGGCGGCCAGACTGTCATAGCAGGCCTGCGCCTGCCGATGCCCGGCCGTCACAACGTCTCCAACGCGACGGCAGCAATCGCGGTCGCGCACGAACTCGGCCTGTCGGCCGAGGCGATCAAGAAGGGCCTGTCGTCCTTCGCCGGCGTCAAGCGCCGCTTCACCCATACCGGTTCGTGGGACGGCGTCGAAATATTCGACGATTACGGCCACCATCCGGTCGAGATCTCGGCGGTGCTGAAGGCGGCGCGCAGCGCCACCCAGGGTCGTGTCATCGCCATTGCCCAGCCGCATCGCTTCACCCGGCTGCATGATCTGTTCAACGAGTTTTCCACCTGCTTCAACGACGCCGACACAGTAATGGTGGCGCCGGTCTACGCCGCCGGCGAAGAGCCGATCGACGGCGTCAGCTCGGACGCGCTGGTGTCGCGCATCCGCGCCGGCGGTCATCGCGACGCGCGCTACATCGAGGGCCCGGCGGCGATTGCGCCCATCGTCCGTGATCTGGCCAAGCCGGGCGATTTCGTCGTCTTCCTTGGAGCCGGCAACATCACCCAATGGGCCTATGCGTTGCCCAAGGAGCTTGGCGGGACCGTCTCATGAGGCACGGCCAGGCCCTGATCGACAGACTTGGCGACCGGCTTGCCGGCCTGCGTGGCCGCCTGACGCCGAACGCCGAGATGGACAAGATCACCTGGTTCCGTGCCGGGGGGCTGGCTGAAGCGTTGTTCCAGCCGGCCGATGAGGAGGACCTTGCCGCGTTCCTGAAAGCCGTTCCCGAAGAGATACCGCTGACGGTCGTCGGCGTCGGCTCCAACCTTCTGGTCCGCGATGGCGGCATCGAGGGCTTTGTCATTCGGCTTTCGGCCAAGGGCTTCGGCGATGCCGAGGTGATTTCGCCAATCAGGATCAAGGCGGGAGCTGCGACCCCCGACAAGCGCGTCGCAGCGGTGGCGCTCGAGGCCGGCATTGGCGGCTTTCATTTCTACCACGGCATTCCGGGTGCAATCGGCGGTGCGCTGCGAATGAATGCCGGCGCCAATGGCGTCGAGACGCGCGAGCGCGTCATCGAAGTGCGAGCACTCGATCGCAAGGGCAATGTGCAGACGCTGAGCAATGCCGATATGGGATACGCCTATCGCCATTCGGCGGCTCCCTCCGGGCTGATCTTCACCTCCGCCGTGTTCGAAGGCTTTGCCGAGGACAGGGCGACCATCAAGGCTGCGATGGAGGCCGTGCAGAACCATCGTGAGACCGTGCAGCCGATCCGCGAAAAGACCGGCGGCTCGACCTTCAAGAATCCCGACGGCACATCGGCCTGGAAGGAGATCGACAAAGCGGGCTGCCGCGGCCTGATGATCGGCGGCGCGCAGATGTCGCCGATGCATTGCAACTTCATGATCAACACCGGAACCGCGACCGGCTACGACCTTGAATATCTCGGCGAGACGGTGCGCACGCGGGTGCTGGAGAATTCCGGTATCCGGCTGCAATGGGAAATCAAGCGCATCGGCAATTTCCGGCCAGGGCATGCCGTTCAGGAGTTTCTCGGGCAGCTCCTTTAAGGTGCGCTGATATTCAGGTGATGCTCCGCTCCGGTTCTCGAAAGCCATCGTTTTCGACTCGGCCTGACCTGAATCTCGACACACCTAGCGCCTCGTTGAAGTTCATGTGATGCATGAACTTCAACGAGGCGAAAAACGGTCCGCGACCGTTGCCGCAAAGACTCAACGACACGCTTTTCGCATCCATTTTCTTAGAAAGTGAATCTCTCGGAATCGTAAGCACTTGCCAGTGAATCAACTCTCTGATTCTCTGCTCGAAAGCGTTTCCTGATTTGAGTCGTTCGACGCGTTTTCAGCGTTTTCCGTCTGGGGGGGCAACCTGCCGGGAGACTCTGACTCAATGTTGCGGAAAATCTGGTTTTGGTCCGCCGTGAGAGAGGGGATGCCGGGGAATGAAAAACAAGCATGTGGCCGTCCTGCTGGGTGGTTTTTCGTCCGAGCGGCCCGTGTCCCTGTCCTCCGGAAAGGCTTGCGCCGATGAGCTTGAGAAGGAAGGTTACCAGGTCACCCGCGTCGATGTCGGGCGCGATGTCGGCTCCGTGCTTGCCGAGCTCAAGCCCGATGTCGCCTTCAATGCGCTGCACGGCCCTTTTGGTGAGGATGGCACCATCCAGGGCATCCTCGAATATCTCGGCATTCCCTACACCCATTCCGGCGTGCTCGCCTCGGCTCTGGCCATGAACAAGGAGCAGGCCAAACGGGTTGCCAAGTCGGTCGGCATCGTGGTCGCCGAATCGAAGGTCGCCAGCCGCTTCGCCATCCAGAACAAGCATCCGATGAAGCCGCCCTATGTGGTCAAGCCGGTCAATGAGGGTTCGAGCTTTGGTGTCGTCATCGTGCATGAAGGCCAGTCGCATCCGCCGCAGGTTCTTGGCTCGTCGGAGTGGAAATATGGCGATACCGTCATGGTCGAGCGCTACATCCACGGCAGGGAGCTGACCTGCGCGGTGATGGGCGATGTGGCGCTGGGGGTCTGCGAGATCATCCCGACCGGCCATTCCTTCTACGACTATGATTCAAAATATGTCGCCGGGGGATCAAAGCACGAATGCCCCGCAAAAGTTTCACCGAATATTTACCAAAAAATACAAACACTGGCGCTCAAGGCTCACCAAGCGATCGGCTGTCGGGGCGTTTCCCGGTCGGACTTCCGTTATGACGATCGGCATTCCGAAAACGGCGAGATTGTCTGGCTCGAGGTCAACACCCAGCCGGGTATGACGCCGACGTCCTTGGTGCCTGAAATCGCCGCCCATGCCGGGCACTCGTTTGGCGATTTGTTGAGTTGGATGGTGGAGGACGCTTCGTGTCTGCGTTGAAATGGGGACAGGGTAGGGAGAGGGGCGCGGCCGGTCCGGCGCTGTTCGGCCTGTCGTTGTCGTTGGACCATTTCGTGCTGCCGCGGATGCTGCGCCGCCCGGTGCGCATTATGGCGCGCCTCGGTGTCGGAGAATTCCAGGCGCCACGCTTTTCCGCGGCCATGATGTCGGCCGTGCTGATTTTCTCGAGCAGTGCCTATGGCGCCTATCTCGGCGGTCATGTCGACGGTATCGTGCAGAGCATCACCGCCCGTACCGGATTTGCCGTCGATCAGGTCAAGGTGGTGGGCAATCGCCAGACCTCGGAAATCGATATACTCGACAGGCTTGAACTCGACGGCTGGACGTCGCTGATCGGCTTTAATGCCGAGGCCGCGCGGGAACGAATTGCGACCTTGCCGTGGATCGAGGTCGCGGCGGTGCGCAAGGTCTATCCGCATACGCTGGAAGTGCGTGTCGAGGAGCGTGAGGCTTTCGCGCTCTGGCAGCAGGGTGACGAGCTTTCGGTCATCGAGAAGAATGGCGCCATGATCGCGCCGTTCTCGGGCGGCAAGCAGGTGCTTCTGCCTCTGCTGATCGGCACCGGCGCGCCGGCGAGCGCGCCCGATTTCCTGGCCAAGGTCGAAAAATATCCCGAGCTCGCGAACCGGATCAAAGGTTATATCCGTGTCGGCGAACGGCGCTGGGACCTGAAGCTGGACAATGGCATCACCATCAAGCTTCCCGAGGACGACGAGGATCAGGCGCTCGCCGAACTCGTGAAGATGGATCATGACAACGGTTTGCTGTCGCGCGACATCGCCGCCGTCGACATGCGCCTGACGGACCGGCTGGTCGTCCAGTTGACGGCGGAAGCGGCGACGCAGCGCGAAGCCGCCCTCAACGAGAAACCCAAGAGCCTGAAGCGCAAGCCGGAGACGAAGATATGAGCTGGCTTGGCAGTCCTGGCGATGCCGCGTCGCGCCGGTCTGGCACCCTGACGGTGCTGGATGTCGGTTCGAGCAAGGTCTGCTGCATGGTGGCCAAGCTCAAGCCGTGCGATGACGGCAAGCTGCTGCGCGGCCGTTCGCACCGGATCCAGGTGATCGGCATCGGCCATCAGAAGTCGCAAGGCGTGAAGTCGGGTGTCGTGGTCGATCTCGACAGGGCGGAGCATGCCATCCGCCTTTCCGTCGACGCAGCCGAGCGCATGGCCGGGCTGACGGTTGATTCGCTGATCGTCAACATGACGGCCGGCCGGCTGAAGAGCGAAGCCTTCTCCGCCACCATCAATCTTGGCGGCCACGAGGCCGACGAGGCCGACATCAAGCGCGTTCTCGGTGCAGGCGCCAAGCAGGCGCTGAAGGCCGAGCGCGAAGTGATCCATTCGCTTCCCGTCGGCTTCTCGCTGGATGCCGAACGCGGCGTGCGCGATCCGCGCGGCATGGTCGGCGACGCACTCGGCGTCGACATGCATGTGCTGACCGGCGACGCCGCGCCGATGCGCAATCTGGAGCTGTCCATCAACCGTTCGCATCTGTCGGTCGAGCGCATGGTGGCGACGCCCTATGCCAGCGGGCTGGCGGCGCTGGTCGACGACGAGCTGGAAATGGGTGCGGCCTGCATCGACATGGGCGGCGGCACGACGACGATCTCGGTGTTTTCGGAAGGCAAGTTCGTCCATGGCGACGCCATCGCCATCGGCGGCAACCATGTCACGCTGGACATGGCCAAGGGGCTGTCGACCTCGCTTGATGCCGCCGAACGGCTGAAGGTGATGCATGGTTCGGCGCTGCCCGGCAGCGCCGACGATCGCGACCTGGTCTCGATCCAGCCGATCGGTGACGATGGCGACGTGCCCTTGCAGATCCCGCGCTCGGTGATGACGCGCATCGTGCGCGACCGCATCGACGAGACGCTCGAACTGCTGCGCGACCGGCTGAACAAGTCCGGCTATGGCAATGCAGTGGGCAAGCGTGTGGTTCTTACCGGCGGCGCCAGCCAGCTTGCCGGCCTGCCGGAGGCGGCGCGCCGCATTCTGGGACGAAATGTGCGCATCGGCCGCCCGCTCGGCGTGGCCGGCCTGCCGGAAGCGGCGAAGGGGCCGGCCTTCTCGGCCGCGGTGGGGCTTCTGATCTACCCGCAGATGGCGAGCTTCGAGAGCCATCCGGCGAAAGGAATTTCCGGTCTCAAAATGACCGGAACGGGCGGAAAACTGCATCGCATGAGTCAGTGGTTGAGAGACAGTTTCTAAAATTGACGGGGACAGCCCCATAGGCGGCCGCGGCGGCGAAGCGGCGTGAAAGGCAAAGGACGGAGACAATGACCATCAATCTGCAAAAGCCGGACATCACCGAGCTTAAGCCGCGCATCACCGTGTTCGGTGTCGGCGGCGGCGGCGGCAATGCCGTCAACAACATGATCACCGCCGGTTTGCGCGGCGTCGAGTTCGTGGTGGCCAACACCGACGCGCAGGCGCTGACCATGTCGAAGGCAGGCCGCCTGATCCAGCTCGGCGCTCACGTCACCGAGGGGCTCGGTGCGGGATCGCAGCCGGAAGTCGGCCGTGCGGCGGCGGAAGAGTGCATCGATGAAATCCTCGATCACCTGACCAACACCCATATGTGCTTCGTGACAGCCGGTATGGGCGGCGGCACCGGCACCGGTGCTGCTCCCGTCGTTGCCCGCGCAGCGCGCGAAAAGGGCATCCTCACCGTCGGCGTCGTCACCAAGCCGTTCCACTTCGAAGGCCAGCGCCGCATGAAGACCGCGGACTTCGGCATCGAGGAATTGCAGAAATGCGTCGATACGCTGATCGTCATCCCCAACCAGAACCTGTTCCGGCTGGCCAATGACAAGACCACCTTCGCCGATGCCTTCGCCATGGCCGACCAGGTGCTCTATTCCGGTGTCGCCTGCATCACCGACCTGATGGTCAAGGAAGGTCTGATCAATCTCGATTTCGCCGACGTGCGCTCGGTCATGCGCGAGATGGGCAAGGCGATGATGGGCACCGGCGAAGCTTCGGGCGAGGGCCGCGCGATGGCCGCCGCCGAAGCGGCGATCGCCAACCCGCTGCTCGACGAAACCTCGATGAAGGGCGCCAAGGGCCTGCTGATCTCGATCACGGGCGGCCGCGACCTGACGCTGTTCGAAGTCGACGAAGCGGCGACCCGTATCCGCGAGGAAGTCGACCAGGACGCCAACATCATCCTGGGCGCCACTTTCGACGAGGAACTCGAAGGCGTCATCCGCGTCTCGGTGGTTGCCACCGGCATCGACAAATCGGCGGCTGAAATCGCCGCTGCGCCGATCTCGATCCGCACGGCGCCTCCGAAGCCGGTCAGCCGCCCGGCGGCTCAGATCGCGGAGGCTCGCCCGGCGCCTGTTCAGCAGGCGGCCTACGAGCCACGCGCTGTCGACCCTGTCGCCGAAGCCATCCAACTGGCCGAAGCCAATGCCGCGGCGATGGCGCAGGCGCGCCCGGCTCCTGTCGCTCACGCAGAAGATTTCCGCCCACAGAGCAAGATCTTCCAGGCGCCGCCAGCACAGCCGATGCCGCAGCCGGTGGTCCAGCAGATGCAGCCGGCCCCGCAGCCGCGCGAGATGCTGCGCGAAGCCCCGCAGCCTGTTGCCATGGCACCTCAGCGTATGCCGCGCGTCGAGGACTTTCCGCCGGTCGTCAAGGCCGAGGTGGATGCCAAGAGCCGCCCGGTGGACCACGAGAACAACAGCGGACCGATGGGCCTGCTGAAGCGCCTGACCAACGGACTGACCCGCCGCGAGGAAGAACCCGCAAGGCTGCAGCCGGCGCAGCCGCGTGAGCCCAAGCTGCGCCAGGCGGCGCCCGAAGTGCGCCGCCTCGCCAGCCAGGATGCGCAGCTCTATGCGCCGCGCCGTGGCCAACTCGACGATCAGGGCCGCCTGACGCCGCAGGTGAGGACGACTCAGGAAGACGATCAGCTGGAGATTCCGGCGTTCCTGCGCCGCCAGGCCAACTGATTGGTAAACGGACTGTAACATTTGTTAACAGGCAAGCGAGGAATCGCTTGCCTGTTAACGTTTTAAATGATGTGATTTCAATAACTTACAAAGTCGCACCCATTCCAGTTCGCGGTTACACAGAGTAAGAAACCGTGATTTGGAGTCTCCCTGACGGGACATTATCTTCGCTGCCTACCATCATCGGTTTGCCGGGATTTCGGGGGAAGTCGCCCTGCCAACCGATTCACACAAGAGCCGCGCCCTCGGGCTGGAGAAGCGGACCTAGGCATTACGGGCTTATGGGGATTGTCTTGCACGACTATCAGACGACATTGAAGACGCGCGCGTCGCTTACCGGCACCGGCGTCCACAGCGGCAAGGAAGTGTCCATCAGCTTCATGCCGGCGGATGCCGACACCGGCATCGTTTTCCAGCTTTTCAACGGTGCCGAGCAGGGCCGCGAGTTTCGTGCCCTGGTTTCGGAAGTCGGCGCCACCGACCTGTGCACCATGCTTGGTGATCCCGCCGGCGAGCATATCGCCACGGTCGAGCACATCATGGCGGCGCTGTTTGGGCTCGGCATCGACAATGTCGCTGTCGAGATCGACGGTTCCGAGGTTCCGATCTTCGATGGCAGCGCCATGGCGTTCGTCGAAGCCATCGACCAGGCGGGCATCGAGACGCTTTCGGTCAAGCGCCGCTATATCAGGGTCATCAAGCCGGTCCGCATCGAGAACGGCGCCTCGTGGGCGGAGTTTCGG
>NZ_RZRW01000207.1:0-9438 GCF_003998745.1 Mesorhizobium sp. M7A.F.Ca.US.014.04.1.1
CTGCAAGAGGTCGCGGTTGTGCTGCAGCGCCTCGGTGGCGTCGTCGAGCAAGCGGAAGGCATCTCGGGATTCGCGGTCGTGGCGCCGAAACAGCAGCGACAGGATCAGCCGTGCCGAGGAGGAGCCGACGGCGCTGGCCAGCAGCTGCTCGGAAAAGCGGATGACGTCCATGCTCGCCTGTTCGTTGCCGTGCAGCGAGGTTCCGTTGGTCTTTTCGAACGACTGGAAAGAGCGCTCGGTGCGCTCGACGCCGAGATAGCGCCCGATCGTGTCCTTCAGGTCGTTGACGGTGATGGCGGTGCGGAAACGGCGCAGGCTGGGCATCGGGCCGGCATCGCGCGGCACGAAGATCGACGCCTGGATGCGTTCCAGCGGCACCGACGCGCGCGACAGCGAGCCAAGCACGAAAAACACCGCATTGATCGACAGGCTCCACAACACGCCGTGGTTCAGCGGTTCGGCGACGGTGCCGAACAGGGCCTGCGGCCGCAGCGCCTCGAAGCCGAACAGCCCGTGCACGATGATGCCGGTATCGGCCGCGGCAAGCGACGGCAGGAGCAGTGTGTAGCCCCAGACGAGGATGCCGGCGACCATGCCGAGTGCCGCACCCCGGCCGTTGGCGCCGCGCCAGATCAGCCCGCCGATCAGGGCGGGGGCGAACTGGGCGATGGCCGCGAACGACATCAGGCCGATCGACGACAGGCGCGCGCTGTTGGTGCTCTCGCGGTAATAGAGGAAGGCGATGAACAACAGGATGAAGATCGCCCCGCGCCGCACATTAAGGATCAGCGTCGACCAGTCCTCGGTCTCGGAGGTCGAGGTCTTGAGCAGGCGGCGCACGAACAGCGGAATGACGAGATCGTTGGAGATCATGATCGACAGCGCCACGCTTTCGACGATCACCATCGCCGTCGCCGCCGACAGGCCGCCGATGAAAGCCGCCATCGCCAGCACATCATGGCCGCTGAACAGGGGCAGCGACAGCACATAGAGATCGCTGCTGGTTCCGGTGCCGACCAGCGACAGGCCGGCGAAGGCGATCGGCAGCACGAACAGGTTGATCGCCACGAGGTAGAGCGGGAACACCCATGTCGCGGTGCGCAGTTCGGCCTCGCCGCGGTTTTCGACGATGGTGACGTAGAACTGCCGCGGCAGCATGATGATGGCAAAGCCGCTCAGGCACGTCAGCACCAGCCAGGTGGCGAGCGAGGTGTTGTAGCTCATCGCCTGCCGGACCTGCGCGTTCTCGGCGAGCTTGTCGAACATGTCGCCCGGGCCGCCGAAGATCAGGAAGGTGACCATCAGGCCGATCGCCAGGAAGGCGGCGAGCTTGACGACGGTTTCGACCGCCACCGCCAGCACCAGTCCGTCCTGGTGTTCGGTGGCGTCGGCGTGACGGGTTCCAAACAGCACCGCGAACAGCGCCAACAGCATGGCGACGACCAGCGAGATGTCGCTGACGAAGGGATCGAACGAAGGCGGCGATCCCGTATAGTGCTCGACCATCAGGCTGACCGAACCGGATATCGCCTTCAACTGCAGCGCGATATAGGGCACCGCGCCGATGGTGGCGATCAGCGTGGCGATCGCCGCGACGGTGAAACTCTTGCCGTAGCGTGCGCCGAGGAAATCAGCGATCGAGGTGATCTTCTCGGTCTTGGCCAGCCGCACGATACGGTTGAGCAGCGGGAAGCCGAAGACGAAGACGAGCACCGGGCCCGTATAGATGCCGAGGAATTCGAGGCCGCGTTCGGAAGAGAGACCGACCGAGCCGAAGAAAGTCCAGGATGTGCAGTAGATCGCGAGGCTGAGCGCATAGATGAAAGGCCGCCCCCGGCTCGGCTCGGAGATGGCCGAGCGGCGGTCGCCGAGGCTGGCGATGGCAAACAGCAGCGTCACATAGGCGACCGCGATGATGACGATGAACAAGCCCTGCACGCTTGGACTTTCCTCCTCTGCCGTCTTTCTATCCGGCTTGCCCGGACGCAACCACAGCTTGGCGTCCGAGTCCATTGCAGAGCTGTGCAGGACGGCTATCAGGGCGGCGCGTCGGTGTCGTTATGGTGAAGATCGCCGCTGAGCGCCGTGGAAAATACGGCCAATGACGACCTCCTCCAAACCCATGCGATAGAGGATGATGTGCTTGCCGTGGACGAACTGATGGGTCCTGCCTTCATAGAGCCGGCCCATACTCGGATAGTCGCCGAGCAACTCAAACACCGCGTCGAGTTCGCGCAGGTACTTTTCGGCCTGAGTGTGGCCGAAGTTTTCGAAGGTGTGTCGGTAAATGTCTTTCAGATCGCGTTCGGCGCGATGCGTTATCCTATGGCGCATGCGGGAGTTCGGCACGCGCTTCCCGAATAATGTCGTCGATCGACTTTTCGCTGACCGGGCTCTCAAAACCTTCGTTGATCGCCGCCTGAATCGCTTTCCGCTTCTCGTCGGGCGAAAGCGCGTCAAACCAAGCGCGCTGCTCCTTTGTTGGAGCCGCCCACGGATAAACATCAATGCTGATGGTTTCGAGCATGTTCATGAGAACATTATAGGCGAAAACGCCTATAATTTCCAGAAATTCAATGCTGGCTTTGCCGTGCCGTCAATGCGGGAAACCTTGCAAAGAGCGATTGATCGCTCGCGTCAACAACCAGGGGCCCATGCCGTGCTCGGCGGCAATCTGGTCCAGCGTGGTCGTTTTGCAGTGATTCGGCGGCATCTGTGTCGATTTGCATCGCGGGGATATGAAATTTCACGCCCTTGTACGCAACGCGTCAAATTCGGCAGAGCTGCCGCCCAAAGTGCCGTAAGGTAAGGAGAAAGCGGTTGTTTTCTCCCTTTTACCCATGTTGCGTCAGGAGGTTTTTGTTATGTTGCCTCAGGTCGATGCCGCAAGGACGGAAACGGCAGCTCGGCCAGTCACGACAAGGAGGGTCGAATGCTGAAAGAATTCCAGGAATTTATTTCCAAGGGCAATGTGATGGACCTTGCGGTCGGCGTCATCATCGGCGCGGCCTTCGGCAAGATCGTCGATTCCCTTGTTAACGATATCATCATGCCGATCGTCGGCGCGATTTTCGGCGGCTTGGACTTCAACAATTATTTCCTTGGCCTCTCCTCGGCCGTCAACGCCACCTCGCTGGCCGACGCCAAGAAGCAAGGCGCGGTCTTTGCCTACGGCAGCTTCATCACTGTCGCGTTGAACTTCCTCATCCTCGCTTTCATCATTTTCCTGATGGTCAAGGCGGTGAACAACATGCGCAAGCGGCTTGAGCGCGAGAAGCCCGCTGCACCGGCGGCTCCGCCGCCAGCCGACGTCGCGCTGCTCACCGAAATTCGCGATCTGCTCGCCAGGCGCTGACCACGGGCAGCATTGCTGGACCAAAACCCCGGTCGTTGGCGGCCGGGGTTTTCTGTTTTCGCATCTGGTAAGGACCGCTGACGAAAACCGCAGACCAAAAACGGATCCGCCCATGACCCTGATCGACAGCTTGCGCACCGAGGCCCGTGCGGCACCCGAAAGTGGCATTGTCGCCGTCGTCAATTACGGCCGCCTGCGCGAAGGCATGATTCCGCTCTGGGCCGGCGAAGGCGACCTGCCGACGCCAGCCTTCATCACCGATGCCGCGTCGAAGGCGCTGGCCGGCGGCGAGACATTCTACACCTGGCAAAGGGGCATCCCCGATCTCAGGCAGGCACTCTCCCGTTACTATGCCAGGCATTTCGGCAAGAATTTCCCGGAGGAAGAATTCATCGTCACCGGCTCCGGCATGCATGCCATCCAGCTGGCGCTCGACGCGCTCGCCGGCGCCGGCGACGAGGTGGTCTACCTGTCGCCGGCCTGGCCGAATTTCGATGCCGCAGCAGGGATAGCGGGAGCCGTTCCAGTCGCGGTCACGCTCGATCATTCCGGCAATGGCTGGTCCTGCGACGTCGAGAAGATCGCCGCTTCGATCACGCCGCGCACAAAGGCGCTGTTCATCAACACGCCGTCGAATCCGACCGGCTGGACCGCCGATCACGAGACCTTGCAGGCGATCCTCGCTCTGGCGCGCGCGAAAAACCTCTGGATCATCGCCGACGAGATCTATTCACTGTTCCACTACGGCCACGGCCGCGCGCCGTCCTTCCTCGACATAGCGTCGGCGGAAGACCGTATCCTGTACGTCAACTCCTTTTCCAAGAACTGGGCGATGACCGGCTGGCGCGTCGGCTGGATCAAGACGCATCCGAGCTTGCAGCAGGTGTTCGAGAACCTGATCCAGTATTCGAGCTCCGGCGTCGCCCAGTTCATGCAGCGCGGTGCGGTCGCCGCCCTTGACGAGGGCGACGCCTTCGTCGCCGAACAGGTGGAGCGGGCGCGCAAGGCGCGCGACCTTGTCTGCGGCATCCTCGGCGCCACCGGCCGCGCTGGGTTTACGGTGCCGCAGGGCGCGTTCTATCTGTTTTTCACCGTCGAGGGCATCACCGATTCACGCACCGCTGCCTTCGACATCGTCGACAAGGCCAATGTCGGCCTGGCGCCAGGCACCGCTTTCGGCCCCGGCGGCGAGGCGTTTTTGCGGCTGTGCTTCCACCGCCGTCTCGACCAGATCGAGGAAGCGGCACACCGGCTGGCGAAGTGGATGAAGAACGCCTGAGCCGCTGACGAAGCCCGAATTGAAATCGCTCCGGCGAGCCAGATGGCCGCCGGAGTAGAGTTCCAAACGGCATCAGCCGCCTGACTTGGGCACCAGCAATGGAATGATGCGGTCGCTCTTGGCCACCGAAGGCCGACCGGCGGAGCCGTAGGGGATACCGAGCGCATCCCAGGTCTCGACCAGCGCATCCTGCAATTCGGCGATCAGCGCATCGGAATGGAACGGCGTTGGCGTGATGCGCAGCCGCTCGGTGCCGCGCGGCACGGTCGGGTAGTTGATCGGCTGGATGTAGATGCCGTGCACGCCGAGCAGGCGGTCGCTGGCCATCTTGCAGGCCTCGGGATCGCCGACCAGCAGCGGCACGATGTGCGTCGGCGAATCCATCACCGGCAGGCCGGCGGCCGACAGGATGTGTTTGGTTCTCGCGGCCTGCTGCTGCTGGGCGTCGCGCTCGGCCTGCGAGCGCTTGAGATGGCGGATCGAAGCGGCCGCGGCGGCAGCGATCGCCGGCGGCAGTGCCGTGGTGAAGATGAAGCCCGGCGCATAGGAGCGCACGGCGTCGATCACAGCGCTGGTGCCGGTGATGTAGCCGCCCAGCGTGCCGAATGCCTTGGCCAGCGTGCCTTCGATGATGTCGATGCGGTCGGCCAGGCCTTCGCGCTCGGTGATGCCGCCGCCGCGCGGCCCGTACATACCAACGGCATGGACCTCGTCGATATAGGTCATGGCGTTGTAGCGCTCGGCGAGTTCGACGATCTCTTTGATCGGCGCGATGTCGCCATCCATCGAATAGACGCTTTCGAAGACGATCAGCTTGGCACGTTCGCGCCCCGCCGCCTGCAAAAGGCTTTCCAGATGCGCCACGTCATTGTGGCGGAAGATCTTCTTTTCGGCGCCGGAACGCCGCACGCCTTCGATCATCGAGGCGTGGTTCAATTCGTCCGAGATGATCAGGCAGTTGGGCAAAAGCTTCGCGATGGTCGAGATCGAGGCCTCGTTGGAGACGAAACCGGAGGTGAAGACCAGTGCCGCTTCCTTGTCGTGCAGATCGGCAAGCTCCACCTCAAGCTCGACCAGCGGGTTCGAGGTGCCGGAAATGTTGCGGGTGCCGCCGGCGCCCGAACCCATCTTGCCAGCGGTATTCTGGAACGCGGCGATGACGTCGGGATGCTGGCCCATGCCGAGATAGTCGTTGGAGCACCAGACGGTGATTTCCTCGGCACGGCCATTGGAACGCCAGATGGCGCGCGGGAACTTGCCCGCGATCCGCTCGAGGTCGGCGAAAACGCGGTAGCGACGCTCGGCATGGAGCTGGTCGATCGCTTCCTCGAAGAACCGCTGATAGTTCATGTCGACTTCCCAATTTTTGCGCGGGATCATAATCATTGGCCCGTTGGTCGTCCACCTGGCCTTTTTGGTCAAAATGCCACGCCCCGGACCTGTTCCTAACGACCGCGGATCGTGGCCTATTCCCTTGATGTGGATGAACTTTGTTTCAGGACAATGCCACTGGCCGGCAATGCCGGTTACCAGGGGGTTCCAATGGCCATGCGGCGGGCTTTCCAGTAGAGCGGGGTTGAGACAGTTTCCGATAAATCTTGGATAAGCGAGGACGCGGATGACAGTTTTGGTGACAGGCGGCGCCGGTTACATCGGCAGCCATATGGTCTGGGAGCTGCTGGATGCCGGCGAAAGCGTGGTCGTTCTCGACCGTCTTTCCACCGGTTTCGAATGGGCAGTGGCGCCGGAGGCCAAGCTGGTCGTCGGCGATGTCGCCGACAAGGAATTGGTCGGCGCGGTCATCAGGGAGAACAAGGTCGACGCGATCATTCATTTCGCCGGCTCGATCGTGGTTCCGGAATCGGTCGCCGACCCGCTCGGCTATTATGAGAACAACACCTCGAAGACGCGCACGCTGATCGAAACCGCGGTGCGCGAAGGCGTGCCCAATTTCATCTTTTCCTCGACCGCCGCCGTCTACGGCGGCGCCGGGCTGGAGCCGGTGCGCGAGGACGCCCGCCTGGCGCCGGAATCGCCCTATGGCCTGTCCAAGCTGATGAGTGAGTGGATGCTGCGCGACGCGTCGATCGCGCATGGCCTGCGCTATACGGCGCTGCGCTACTTCAACGTCGCCGGCGCCGACCCGAAGGGCCGCACCGGCCAGTCGACGCCGGGCGCAACCCATCTGATCAAGGTCGCCTGCGAGACGGCACTCGGCAAGCGGCCGTTCATGCAGGTGTTCGGCACCGATTATCCTACGCCGGACGGCACCTGCATGCGCGACTACATCCATGTCAGCGACCTGGCGGCGGCGCATCGCCTGGCTTTGCAGCGGCTGCGCGCCGGGGGACAGAGCCTCGTCGCCAATTGCGGCTACAGCCATGGCTATTCGGTGCTGGAGGTCATCGACAGCGTGCGCCGCGCCTTTGGCCATGATTTCGAGGTGAAGATGGGTGATCGCCGCCCTGGCGACGCCGCGGCGGTTGTCGCCAATTCGGATCTCGCCCGCGCCGAGCTCGGCTGGACCCCGCAACGCGACGATCTCGACCAGATCGTCGCCGATGCGCTCGCCTGGGAGCGCATCCTGACCGGCAAGAACTCCGCGCGCGGCTGAGCCGGGTTCTCCCAAGGGCTCGCAAGCCGGGCAGTGAAGCGCTATTGAAGGCGTTCGCGGCAAGGCGCGGACGCGCGGCGCCGCGAGGAGATCTTGGGGGGATGGCATGAAAATAACGGTGCTCGGGGCCGGTGTCGTCGGTACGGCGGCCGCCTATTATCTGGCCAGCGACGGCCATGAGGTGACGGTGATCGAGCGCCATCCGGCGGCGGCACAAGGCACCAGCCAGTCCAATGCCGGCCTGGTGTCACCGGGTGACGCCACCGCCTGGGCCTCGCCGGCGGCTTTGAAGACCTTCCTGCGCGGGCTCTACAACCATGATCTCGGCATCAAGGTCAGGTTGCGCCTCGATCCCTATTTCCTCGCCTGGAGCCTGCGTTTCCTGCGCCAGTGCACGGTGGCGCGCCTGCGCGCCAACACCGACATCAAGCTCAGGCTCGCGCTCTATTCGCGCGACTGCATCAATGCGCTTTCGGAAGCGACCGGCATCCATTACGACGAGCGCAAGAAGGGCATTCTCTATTTCTTCCGCTCGCAAAAGAGCCTCGACACCGGCACCGACAATTACCGTTATCTTGCCAAGCACGGCCTGCCGATCGAAATCGTCGGCCGCGACCGGCTGGTCGAGCTGGAACCCGGCCTTGCCGGCGTCAAGGACAAGATTGCCGGCGGCGTCTATTCGCCAACCGACCAGACCGGAGATTCCAAGCAGTTTGTCGACAGGCTGGCCGCCTATGCGGCCGAGAAGCTCGGCGTCGAATTCCTGTTCGGCACGACAGTCGAAGGCCTCGACATCGAGGGCGACCGGGTGCGCGCGGTGATGACTTCGGCCGGCCCGGTCGCCGGCGATGCGGTTGTCATCTCGATGGGGCCGGAAAGCGGCCTGCTCGGGCGCCGTTACGGCATCGACCTGCCTGTCTATCCGGTAAAAGGCTATACCGCGACGATTCCCCTGGAGGACGAAAGCAGGGGACCGACCATGGGCGGCGCCGACGAGGACCGGCTGATCGGCTATTCAAGGCTGGGCAACCGCTTGCGGATGTCCTCGACGGCCGAATTCACCGGCTTCGACCGCACTTTCAAGCCCGCCGATTTCAAGACGATCATCAGCACCGGCAAGGATCTTTTCCCGGGTGCCTTCGACGAGAAGAGGGCTGTGTTCTGGGCGGGTCTGCGCCCGATGATGCCGAACTCGGTGCCGGTCATCGGCCAGGCGCGCTACAAGAATCTCTATCTCGACACCGGCCACGGCCATGTCGGCTGGACGATGGCCTGCGGTTCGGGAAAATTCCTCGCCGACCTCGTTTCGGGCCGCAAGCCGGAGATCGACCCGCAGGGGCTGGTTTACGGGGGCTAGGATGTCGGGACCGCAAGTCGCCATCGACCTTGGCCGCATCGAGCGCAACGCGCGCACCATCGTCGAGCGCTGCGCGCTGTCGGGCATAAAAGTGTTCGGCGTCACCAAGGGCACTTGCGGCATGCCGCAAGTGGCACGCGCCATGCTGCGCGGCGGTGTCGCCGGCATCGCCGAATCGCGTTTCGAGAACATCCGCCGGCTGCGCGACAGCGGCATCAACGCACCGATCATGCTGCTGCGCAGCCCGCCGATGGCGCGGGTCGAGGAGGTGGTGCGCACCGTCGACATCAGCCTGCAATCGGAACTCGCCACCATCCGCGAAGTTTCGCGCATCGCCGAGCGCATGGGCCGCGTCCACGACATCATGCTGATGATCGATCTCGGCGATCTCCGCGAAGGCATCTGGCCGAACGACCTGATCCCCACGGTTGAGCAGATCCTGCAGTTCAAGGGCGTGCGCATCGCCGGCATCGGCACCAATCTCGGCTGCTTCGGCGCCATCATGCCGACGCCGGAAAACCTTGGGCAGCTCGTCGCCCATGCCTACAAGACCGAGCGCCTGTCCGGCAAAAGCCTCGACGTGATTTCCGGCGGCGCCTCGTCGTCGCTGCCGCTGCTGCTCGAAGGCAGGCTTCCGGCCGGCATCAACAATCTGCGCGTCGGCGAGGCGATCCTGCAAGGTGGCGTCGAAACCTTCCGCGATGTGCCATGGGCCGAGCTCGAGCCCGATGCCTGCCGGCTGACCAGCGACATCATCGAGGTCAAGCTCAAGCCGTCACGGCCGATCGGCCAATCGGGCTACGACGCCTTCGGCAACCAGCCGGTCTTCCCCG
>NZ_RZRW01000208.1:0-2658 GCF_003998745.1 Mesorhizobium sp. M7A.F.Ca.US.014.04.1.1
CCGCCATGCGCTATGCCTTTGGCGGCCATGTCGGGAAGCCGAAGGCCGGCAAGTGAGGACAGCGGGGGAGACACGCGCATGAGCCAGGAACGGTCCGACACGCTGGTGCTCTTCGGGGCAACCGGCGACCTCGCCCACAAGAAGATATTTCCAGCCCTTTACCAGATGGTCGCCAAGGGCACGCTTACCGAACCGGTGATCGGCGTCGCCTTCGATGCCTGGGACCTCAAGCAACTGCAGGCGCGCGCGCGTGACGGCATCGTCAATGCGCTCGGCAAGATCGACGAAAAAGCGTTCGCCAAATTCGCCTCGCTGCTGCGCTACGTCAGCGGCGACTACCGTGACGGAGCGACGTTCGAGAAACTGAAGAGCGCGCTCGGCACCGCACAGCGACCGCTGCATTACATGGCGGTGCCGCCGACCATGTTCGAGACCGTCGTCCAGGGGCTGGAGCAGTCGGGCACGGCGCATGGCGCGCGGCTGATGGTGGAAAAGCCCTTCGGTCACGATCTGCAATCGGCGCGCTGGCTGAACCGGGTCCTGCATCTGGTGTTCGACGAGCAGTCGATCTTCCGCATCGACCACTACCTGGGCAAGGAAGCGATCCAGAACCTGCTCTATTTCCGCTTCGCCAATTCCCTCCTCGAGCCGATCTGGAACCGCAATTACGTCGAGAGCGTGCAGATCACCATGGCCGAGGATTTCGGCGTCGAGGGACGTGGCCGCTTCTATGACGATGTCGGCTGCATCAGGGACGTCATCGAGAACCATCTGCTCAACATCCTGTTGCTGCTTGCCATGGAGCCGCCTGTCGGCCGCTCCGCCGACGATCTGATCGACGAGAAGGTGCAGGTGCTGCGCGCGATCAGGACGCTGACCAAAGACGATGTCGTGCGCGGCCAGTTCACCGGCTATCTCACTGAACCCGGCGTGGCGCCGAACTCGCCCGTCGAGACCTTCGCGGCGGTGCGTTTCTTCGTCGACACCTGGCGCTGGCAGGACGTGCCGTTTTTCATCCGCGCCGGCAAGAACATGCCGGTGCATGTCACCGAAGTGGTGGTGCGGCTGAAGCGGCCGCCGCTCGATGTCTTCGATCCGATCAAGCCCGCCGACCAGAACTACGTCCGCTTCCGCATCGACCCACAGGTGGTGATCGCCATCGGAGCACAGCGCAAGGCGCCGGGCGACGACATGATCGGCGAGCAGGTCGAACTGACGGCGCTCGACGACTCGAAGGGCGACATGCCGCCCTATGAGCGCTTGATAGGCGACGCCATGAACGGCAACGGCCAGCTGTTCACCCGCCAGGACGCCAGCGAACTGGCCTGGCGCATCGTCGGCCCGGTGCTTGGCGACACCACGCCGCCGCACCTCTACGAGCCGCTGACATGGGGACCGGCGGACGTCATGGCCGGGTTCGGGCCACCCAATGGCTGGATCGATCCGGTGAAGTGAGAGGAACCACGCGATGGCCAAGGCAGTGAAGCAACCAGCATCGGGCACCGAGACGCCGGATACTGAAAAGATCGTGCTCACGATCGACATCGGCGGCTCGCACGTCAAGATCCTCACCAGCGCCGGCGGCGCGGAGCGCCGCGCCGATTCGGGGCCGGGGCTGACGCCGCAACAGATGATCGATACCGTGAAGAAGCTCGCCGAAGGCCTGTCCTACGACGTCGTCTCGATGGGCTATCCCGGTCCGGTCAACCACAACAGGCCGCTCGCCGACCCCGCCAATCTCGGCAAGGGCTGGGCTGGATTCGACTTTGCGGGCGCGTTCGGCAAACCGGTGAAAGTGGTCAATGACGCGCTGATGCAGGCCATCGGCAGCTACGAGGGCGGGCGCATGCTGTTCCTCGGGCTCGGCACCGGGCTCGGTGCGGCGATGATTGCCGACAACGTCGCCCAACCGATGGAACTCGCGCATCTGCCCTACAAGAAGGGCAAGAGCTTCGAGGATTATGTCGGCGAACGCGGCCTGGAAAAGCGCGGCAAGAAGAAATGGCGCAAATACGTCTTCGACGTCGTCGACCGGCTCCGTGCCGCCATGCAGCCTGACTATGTCGTCATTGGCGGCGGCAACGTCGACAAGCTCGATGAATTGCCCGCCGACTCCAGGCGCGGCGACAACACACGCGCCTTCGAAGGCGGGTTTCGTTTGTGGCGCGACAAGGCGCTGATAGTCTGATACTGTTATTGTTTAATATAGTTGTTCAAAATAACGTGTGACCTGCCATCAAGTCGTTGCAATACGCAGATTTGCCGACTAGGAATTCCGCGCTACAACAACGCCAATTCGTCCCGTGGACGCACGAAGGACGCCATAGCATTTTGATTTCGCGCATGATCCTTTCCGGAAGTCGAATCCGATTTTCAGGTCATTCGCTGTAGACGGAGAAATAGAGTGACCGACGATAGCAACAGTGCCCGTAAAGACATCGATCTGCTCGAGCTGACCGCCCACATCGTGTCCGCTTACGTCGAGAAGAACCGCTTGCCTGCCTCCGGCCTGGCCGACCTCATCGCCAGCGTCAGCGCCTCGATAAGCGGGCTCGGCAAGCCTGCGGTCCCGGTGGCTGCCCCGCTGGTCCCGGCGGTCAATCCCAAGAAGTCGGTGACGCCCGATTTCATCATCTGCCTCGAAGACGGCAAGAAGTT
>NZ_RZRW01000208.1:2667-9364 GCF_003998745.1 Mesorhizobium sp. M7A.F.Ca.US.014.04.1.1
TCACATCGGTGTACATTTCGGCCTGACGCCGGACGCCTATCGCGCCAAATGGGGCTTGCCGTCGGACTATCCGATGGTCGCTCCCAACTACGCGGCCTCGCGTTCGCTGCTGGCGAAGTCGATCGGCCTCGGCCGCAAGGCCGCCCCCGTCAAGGCGCCCGCCAAGGGCAGGAAGGCCAAGGCCTCGGCCTGAACATTCAGTCCTGAGCCAACAGTTAGGACGACTGGAACAGAAGCCTGCCGGCGAATCCGCCTTGGCCGGCTTCCTATTTTTATGGCTTGGATAGGTGGCCGGGTTCCTAGAGCAATTCCAGGAAAAGTGTGAAACGGTTTTCCGTCCGGAATTGCGTAAAAAAACAAGGAGTTAGAGCGGGTCGCCGTTTCCGTGAAACGGTGAACTGCTCTTGGGGAGTGAGCCATGAACTACACCAGGATGGGGATCGAGAAAGAGGCACCGGAAGAATACGGCTACGACCGTATCCGCTTTAATCTTTCCGAAAGCTCGATCGCCGACCAGAAGCTCTCCGACATCGGCCTGTCGCTGCCCGATCTCACGCTTTTCTATGGCGAGCATCGCGGCGACAAGCAGTTGCGTGCACTGATATCGGCGCAGGATGCCGGCATTTCGCCGGATGATGTGCTGGTCACCGCCGGTGCCGCCGGCGCACTGTTCATCATCTCGACCTCGCTTTTGTCGGCCAACGACCATCTCGTCGTCATCCGGCCCAACTACGCCACCAACATCGAAACCCCAAGGGCGATCGGCTGCGCCATCAGCTTTGTCGACCTGGCATTCGAGGAAGGCTTCGCCATCGACGTCGAACGCGTCAAGGCCGCGATTCGGCCGGACACGAAGCTGATCAGCGTCACCTGCCCGCACAACCCGACCGGCACGATGATGAGCCGAGCCGAGCTCGATGCGCTGGTGGCGCTTGCCGAGGCTCGCGGCTGCCATCTGCTGGTCGACGAGACCTATCGCGACCTCTCCTACGGCAGGCGGCTGCCGACGGCTGCCTCACTGAGCCCAAAGGCGATCAGCGTCTCGTCATTGTCCAAGGCCTTCGGCATTCCCGGCATCCGCATCGGCTGGCTGATCACCAGGGATGCGGTGCTTCAGGAAAAATTCCTCGCCGCAAAGGAACAGATCGGCATCTGCGGCAGCGTCATCGACGAAGGCATTGCCCGCGGCATGCTCGAGCGCCGGGATGCCTTCCTGGCGACACTGCTGCCCGAAATGGCCAAGCGCCGCGACATCGTCCAGGCCTGGATCGACCGCGAACCGCTGGTCGACTGGATCAGGCCCGAAGGCGGTGTCGTCGGCTTCCCGCGCCTCGATATCGAACCCGGCTTCGACCTCGACCGGTTCTATGCGAACCTGCTGGAGAACCATGGAACCTATGTCGGACCCGGCCACTGGTTCGAGATGGAAAAACGCTTCTTCCGCGTCGGCTTCGGCTGGCCGACGGAAGCCGAATTGCGCGGCGGCCTCGACGCCATCTCCGTCGCGCTGCGGCAGTAACTTCCGCGTGCCGGCGATGGAGCAGGCTGAAAATTCCTTGATCCAGCACTGATTCTGACGCATATCCGCGGCGAACTGAGCTAAAAGTTCCGCCAGCCGGACCAGCGCCCATCGTGGAAGTGCCCCGCCAGCTGACGCCACTGCAATGGGGCCTCTTAAATCATGACCGCCGAACAGATATCACCGGACCAGCGCTATGCCGCGTTCCGCCACCGCTCCTTCCTGAGTTATTGGGCGGCGCGTTTCCTCACCACATTCGCCACCATGATCGTGTCCGTCGCGGTCGGCTGGCAGATGTACGATTTGACCCGCGACCCGCTCGATCTCGGCCTGGTCGGCATCGTCCAGTTCCTGCCGTCGCTGCTTCTGGTGCTGGTCACCGGTGTCGCCGCCGACCGCTTCGGCCGCCGCCTGATCATGGCGCTGGCGGTCGTGGTGGAGGCGATGTGCGCGCTGGCGCTGCTGTTCCTGGCGCTGCGCGGCATCAGCGGGCCGCTGCCGATCTTCTGCGTGCTTGCCATGTTCGGCGTCGCCCGCGCCTTCTTCGGTCCGGCCTCGGCCTCGCTGTTCGCCAATCTGGTGCCGCCTCAGGTTTCCGCCAACGCCATCGCCTGGAATTCATCGGCCTGGCAGACGGCGACCATCGTCGGACCCGTCGCCGGCGGCCTGCTCTACGGCGTGTCGCCGGAAGCGGCCTACGGAACCGCCGCTGTCCTGATGCTTGTGTCCGGGCTGCTGATCTTCACCATCCCGAAGCCGTCGCAGCGCACCGAGTCGGACAAGCCGACGATGCAGCACCTGCTCGGCGGGTTCAGCTATATCTGGAGCGAGAAGATCGTGCTCGGCGCCATCTCGCTCGATCTGTTCGCCGTGCTCCTGTCCGGCGCCTCGGCGCTGCTGCCGGTCTATGCGCGCGACATCCTCCAGCTCGGCCCGTGGGGCCTCGGCCTGCTGCGCTCGGCGCCCAGCATCGGCGCCATTTGCGTCGCCATCTGGCTGGCCGGGCATCCACTTCGCAACCACGCGGGCATGATCATGCTGGCCGCTGCAGCCTCGTTCGGCGCCTTCACCGTGGTTTTCGGCCTGTCGACCATCACCTGGCTGTCGATCGTGGCATTGGTCTTCCTTGGCGCCACCGATATGTTCAGCGTCTACATCAGGGAGACGCTGATCCAGCTGTGGACGCCCGACGAGGTGCGCGGCCGCGTCAACGCCGTCAACCAGGTCTTTGTCGGCGCCTCCAACGAGGTCGGCGAATTCCGGGCCGGCACGATGGCCGCGCTGATCGGCACGGTGCCGGCCGTGGTGATCGGCGGCATCGGCGCCATCGCCGTCGCGGGCCTGTGGGTGGTGCTGTTCCCGCAACTGCGCAAGGTGCGCCACCTCAACGGGCGCAACTGATCTTCCCACGGTTGACAGCCGACATGCCTAGCCCATGCCACAGGAGCTCTCATGATCACTTGCTACCTGAAATACGTCATCGACCCCTACAAGCTTGCCGAGTTCGAAGATTATGGTCGTCGCTGGATAGCTCTGGTCAACCGCCTCGGCGGAAACCATCACGGCTATTTCCTTCCAAGCGAAGGGGCGAGCAACATCGCCTATGCCATGTTCAGCTTTCCGAGTCTTGCCGACTACGAGGACTATCGCAAACGGATGGCTGCCGACCCGGAATGCCAGGACGTGTTCGAAATGGAAAAGCGCAATCGCAGCATTCTCAGCTATGAGCGCAGCTTCCTGCGGCCGGTGCTCGAACCTTAATGCATGTCGCCCAAAAGTGGCCCCGGTTTTGGGAGAACGACATGCATGAAGACAAAGACCTAAAGCGGGTCGCCTGAAATCCGTTCAGACGACGGTTTAGCTATCTGCTCGACTTGCCGAAGATCATCCGCAAAAACTCGTCCAGCCAGCGCTTGAGATGCATGTCCCAGATCAGCCGGCCGCCGAGATGATCGCGGCCGGGCTGGGCACCGGGCAATTCGAAGCGATGCGCGCCGCGCACCACCCAGCGCTGCATCATCACCCTGGTCAGTTCGCCATGGAACTGGATGCCCCAGGCATTGTCGCCGTAGCGGAAGGCCTGGTTGGGATAGGTTTCGGCCGTCGCCAGCAGCGTCGCGTCCCTGGGCAGCGAAAAACCCTCGCGGTGGAACTGGTAGACCATCTCCGGCCAGTGCATCAGTTGCTTGCCGGCTTCGGTCGCCTTCAGGGGATACCAGCCAACCTCGACCAGCCCTTCACCATGACCCTCGACCTTGCCGCCGAGACAGTTGACCAGCATCTGCGCACCGAGACAGATGCCGAGACATGGCCGGTTCTCCCTCAGCGGTATTTCCAGCCAGTTGGTCTCGCGGCGGACGAACTCGTCGTCGTCATTGGCGCTCATCGGGCCGCCGAACACCACCGTGCCGGCGTGGTCGTCCAGTGTTTCGGGCAAGGCGTCGCCAAGCGGCGGCCGGCGGATGTCGAGATCGAAACCCTCTTCCAGCAACATGTGGCCGACACGTCCCGGGCTCGAACTCTCCTGATGCAGCACGATCAGGATCTTTGGCTTCGAACTCGTCTGGCGTGGCATGGGAAGGCGAAGATCCTATTCGTCGCTCGATGTTCCGGTGGCGCCGGGCGCGTGCGCCGCCGCCTTGCGGCGCGCCTCGACGCGGTCGTGGCGTTCGACGCCGATCAGCTCGGCGACGCGCCAGACGGTGTTGTCCTCGAGCTCGTGCAACTCGCCGTCGGCATAGACGATTTCCCACATCAGGCCGATGAAAGCCTTGCGCGCATCGGCATCGAGATGGCGCTTCAAGACGCTGGTGAAGGCGTAGAGATCGATCGCCTCATTGTCGGCCCGCTCGCCGGCAGCGGCCAACGCTTCGAGTTCCGCGCCACTGATCGAATAGCTCTCGGCCAGCACCGCCTTGAACCGCTCCCACTCGACATCCTGGCGCACGCCATCGGCGTTCATCACATGGTAGAGCAGCGCCGAGGCGGCGACACGCGGATCGTCCGTGCTGGCATGCGTGCCGGCACCGGCCGGCAAATCCCTGAGAAACGACAGAACGCGTTCAAACATAGATCCATACCCCAACGGCCTGACGGCCTGCCCAACTCAAAACAACCGAAACCGGCGCGGCGATTTCTCCGCTTCCTCGTCCGGATCGACGCCGGGATCGTCCGGCAGCCGCGCAAGCTCCTCGGCCGGCTCGACGCCTTCGGCATCGCTCGGCACCGCGGCGAAGGCCGCTGCCGTGATCGGTCTGACATGATCTTCTTCGCGACTTTCAGCTTGCTTGCCCGCCGACGTCTCGCCACCGGCGTCGTCGATCACTTCGATCGGCCTTTTTTCGCTCGTCGGCTTTGCCAATGCTTCAATAACCGGTGCCGCACCCGCTGGCGCGTCATCATGGCTGTCGATCAACTGGCCAAGACGCTCCATCGGCGCGCGCCACTCGAAGGCGTCGAGCCGGCCGGTGATCGGCGATACCGGAGCCCAGCGTTCCGATACCACGCCGTCTGCGACCCAGGCCGGATCGCGCGGCGCCCGCAGCGCCCTGGACAGCAGCTGCCGAACTTTGCCCTGATCGCCGGTCTCGGCCTCCTCGATGTCGGCGAGCAGCAGATAGGCGCCCTCGCGACGGTCCATCCGGATCGCCGCCTCGGCCTCGCGGCGGGCGGTCGCGAAATCCTGCGCGTCGAGCGCGGCGCGCGCCACCGTCATCGACGATTCGGCGTGGTTCTTCTTCATCTCCTGCAGCTTCTTCGCCCGGTTGAGGCGGTCGAGCACCGCGTCGCCCGGCCTTGCATGGGTATAGAGCTCGGCGATCTCCGGATGCGGCTCGGCCTTCCACGCCGCCTCGAGTATCTTCGAGCCCTTGCGCACATCGTTCTGCTTGAACAGTGCGGCCGCGGCGGCCACGGCGGCAGGCGCGAAATCGGGCCTGAGCTTGTTCGCTTCGATCGCCGCCGTCCTGGCGGCGGCGGGATCGCTGTCGGCAAGCGCCTGCGCCTTGGCGGTCAGCAGCACGGCGCGGCGGCGGTTGGCGGCATCGCGTTCGATCTGCCGTGTCGCTTTCTGCGCGTCGACGAGTTTCAGGGCGCCGTCCCAGTCGCCGCGCGCGGTCAGCTCTTCCAGCGTCGATTCCGCCGCCCAGGCCAGCTGCGGCGCCACAGCGGCGGCGCGGCCGGCATAATGCCTGGCGGCGTTGCGGTCGCCGAGCCGTTCGGCTTCCAGATAAAGCCCGCGCAAACCCAGCAGCCGCATTTCGGGATCCTCGAGCATGCTCTCGAATTTCTGCCGCGCGCCTTCATGATCGCCTTCGAGGAGCGACGCCTGCGCTTCGAGCAGGTGGATCAGCGGCTCCTGGTCGGAACGGATCAGCTTGGCGGCTTCCTTGGTCTTCTTGCGGGCCAGCGCGCCATCACCGGCGCCGGCGGCAATCATGCCGGTCGACAGCGCCTGATAGCCACGATCGCGGCGGCGGACACGGAAATAGCGCGAGATGGTGTAGGGGCTGTTCCACAGCGACTTGAGCAGCCACCACAGGATCATCACCGCAGCGACCACGGCAACGACAGCCACCGCCGCCACCATCAGGCTGACCTGGTATTGATAGCCGTTGAAAGTGACGACCATGTCGCCCGGCCGGTCGGCCAGCCAGGCAAAGCCCAGCCCGAGCGCGAAAACGACGATGAGGAAGGCGAGCAGGCGGATCATTGTGTTGCCCTCATGCCTTCATCGCGCCCGAGATCAGCGCATCGACCTGGGTCTCGACCTCGATGCGCGCCTTCAGCTTACCGGCAAAGTCGGCGCCCGCGGCCTTGGCGGCCTCGGGCAGCGTTTCATACTCGCTGAGTGCCTTGGCGTAGTCGCCCTGGTTGACCGCCGCCTCCATGCGCGCGACGGTTTCCGGTGCGCCGGCGCCTTCGACGGCGCCGATCGGCCTGACCTTGACCAGCGATTGCGCGCTCGACAGAAGGCTCTGAACGAAGCCGGCATTCTCATCGACAGGCGTCGCCGCCGTGACCATGGCATTGGCGGCGGCATCAGCCTGCGATGCGATCTCGGCGCGGGTTGGAACGCCCTTTTCGGCATAGGGGCGCAGTGCCGCAAGCTGCGGCGCATCAGGCGAAATCGCGGCGAGGCGGCTACCGCGCAGGATGGCCGGCTGAAAGCGCTGGAGC
>NZ_RZRW01000209.1:0-9261 GCF_003998745.1 Mesorhizobium sp. M7A.F.Ca.US.014.04.1.1
GTGCAGGTCCCAGCCCAGTTCGCCGACATAGGTGACGCGCAGCGCCCGAATTGTGTGGCCGGCGATGGCAATCTCACTCACATGGCCGAACGGGAAGCTCACGTTTGAGACGTCGGCTTCGGTCACGGCCGAAAGCACGTCGCGCGCCCGAGGACCCATCAGCGACAGCGTGCCGAAATCCTCGGTGACATCGACAAGCCTGGCATCGAGCCCTTCGCCGATATGATCGCCGATCCACGAGGAATCATGCGTGCGGAAGCCTGTGCCGGTGACGATGTAGAACTTCTCTTCGGCCAGCCGCGCCACCGTCAGATCGGCCTCGATGCCGCCGCGTGTGTTGAGAAGCTGCGTGTAGGTCAGCCGGCCGACCGGCTTGCTGACGTCGTTGGCGCAGACCCAGTCCAGCGCCTTCAGCGCATCGGGCCCGCTCAGCTCGTATTTGGCGAAGGAGGATTGATCGAAGATGCCGACTTTTTCGCGCACATGCCGGTGTTCGTCGCCGACCGCCACAAACCAGTTCTGCCGGCCCATCGAATAGATGTCCTGCGGCTCGACGCCTTCGGGCGCGAACCAGTTAGGCCGTTCCCAGCCGAGCTTCGAGCCGAACACGGCATTTTGCTGTTTCAGCCTGTCGTAGAGCGGCGAGACGATGCGCGGCCTCCCGCTGGCATACTCCTCATGCGGAAAGCCGATCGTATAGTGTTTGCCATAGGCCTCCAGCGTGCGGTCGCAGACCCACTGACGGTCACGGTGCAAATTAGCAAAGCGCCTGATGTCGACCACCCACAGGTCGAGCGGTGCTTCGCCATCGACCACCCACTGCGCCAGCACCCAGCCAGCGCCGCCGCCCGAGGCGATGCCGAAGGCGTTGAAGCCGGCGCCGACAAACATGTTGGCGCATTCGGGCGCTGTGCCGAGAATGAAATTGCCGTCCGGCGTAAAACTCTCCGGCCCGTTGATCATCTGCTTGACGCCGACGGTTTCCAGTGCCGGCACGCGCGCGATCGCTTGGCTCATATGCTGCTCGAAATGGTCGTAATCATCGTCGAACAGCCTGAATTCCCAATCATTGGGGACGTCACCGCCGGGGAGACCAGTAGCCCAGGCCTGCGGGTTCGGCTCATAGCCGCCCATCACCAGCCCGCCGACCTCTTCCTTGAAATAGGTGCGCCGGTCCGGATCGCGGATGGTCGGCGCGTCGGTCGCCAGTCCGTCGATCTTCTCGGTGATGATGTACTGGTGCTTCACCGGCTGCAGCGGCACGTTGATGCCGGCCATGGCGCCGACCTGCCGCGCCCACTGGCCGGCGCAGTTGACCACCTTGTCACAAGCAATGTCGCCCTTGTTGGTCTTCACCGCCGTGATGCGGCCGTCCTTCATTTCGAAGCCGATGACGCGGACATCCTCGAACAGTTTGGCGCCATGCATGCGCGCGCCCTTGGCCAGCGACTGCGTGATGTCGGAGGGGCTCGCCTGGCCATCGGTCGGCAGCCAGGAGGCGCCGACAAGATCGCCGGTTTCCATGAGCGGCCACATTGCCTTGACTTCCGCCGGTGATAGCAATTGCATGTCCATGCCGAAGCTTTTCGCCGTCGTCGCCAGCCTTTTGTACTCGGTCCAGCGGTCGGCATTGGTGGCGAGCCTGAGGCAGCCGGTCATCTTCCAGCCGGTGGCAAGGCCGGTCTCGGCCTCGAGGCCCTTGTAGAGGTCGACGGAGTATTTCAGCACGCGGGTGATCGAAGCCGACGAGCGCAACTGGCCGACAAGGCCGGCGGCATGCCAGGTCGAGCCCGAGGTCAGCTTGCCTTGTTCGAGCAGAACGACATCGGCCTTGTGGTCGCGCGCCAGATGATAAGCCGTCGAACAGCCGATGATGCCACCGCCGATGACGACGATGGCGGCCTGGGTCGGCAATGTCATGATTTCTGCATCCCGTACTTCGTTCTGTAGTTTTCCAGCGCCGTGTCGAGCCGGGCGAGGTTTTCCTCGGTGTAGGCGACGTAGTCGATACCGGGCGCGTCGAGATAGAGCTCGGACACCATGCTCCACATCGCCTCGCGCAGCAGCGAGGCGCATTGCATGGCCGCGTGCGAACGGCGGATCGCTTCGTCCGGTTCCTTCATGAAATAGGCGGTCAGGAAGGCGAAGGATTCCTCGTCGCTCATGCCGGCGTTGGAGGCGGCGCCTGCGAGGTCGAACATCGCCGTGTTGAAGCCGGCATATTCGAAGTCGATCAGCCACAGCCTGTTGCCGTCGTCGAGAATGTTGGCCGGCAACAGATCATTGTGGCCAAAGACGATCGGCAGCAGTTTCTGCGCGCGCTCCAGTTCGTCGGCCAGCGTCAGCAGGCGCGGCAGGTCGCTGCGCTTGCGGCTGCCGCCTTCTTCAAGCGTGCGCGCATAGTCGCGAATGACATGGAACACCCAGAACATGAAGCCGGCGCCGGAGACGTGAGTGGGCATCTCCCGGTGAAAGGCGCGCATCAGGGCTGCGACGCGGCCAAGATTGGCGCGTACGTCCTCGGCGAGATAGGTCTTGGCGCCGAGAAACTCTGTGACCATGATGCCCGGTTCGGCATGGCGGACGGCCGGCGCGAAACCGGCGGCATGCGCCGCCCGCGCCGTCATCACCTCGCGCTCGCGAAAGACATGGTGGAACGGATAGTCCTTGCCGAAGCGCACGACGTGTCGTCCCGCCGCGTCCGTGACCACATAATTCGCGTTGCTCAGACCGCCGGGCAGCGGTGCGATCTCGATGCCACCGGTCCAGCAGGGCAGGGCGCGGATGCGGTCTTCGGCGGTCACGGAATCATCCCTGGTTTGCTGGGCTTCGACAAGGCGCCGTGAACAGCGCAACGACGGCGGGGAGAAACGTAAATAATCTCGTCGGTGCGGGACGCCAGGATCGGTATCCCGCACCGCACCGACGAGCCCCTTGGCCAGGTTTTTGAGCCCGGCATCCGCCCCCGCGGATCTGAAAATTCCTTGTACAGGCACGTTCCAAACGGCCTGATCGCTGAGTTGCGGCTCTGCCCCCAGTCGCAGATCTGAAGCCTGTTAATGTCTTTGATTTCACGCCAGGGTTTCCCGCTTGTCAATAAAAAGCTGTGACTTTTTTTGGGTATTTTGCCTGAAAGCATAAGGTAGTTCCTTTAAAAGCAATTGAATTACCTTAGAATCGGTCAAGAGCATCAGTTCGGGAAACCAGATGGCCCAGTCCAAACGACACGGCGAGATCCTGCGGCTCCTGCAGGAAGAGGGCACCGTCACCATCGCCAGTCTGGCCGACCGGCTGGGCGTGTCGCTCGAGACGGTGCGCCGCGACGTCAAGCCGCTGACCGGTGATGGCTCTGTCCTCAAGATGCATGGCGCCATCGGCCTGCCGTCAATGATCGGCGAAGCGCCGTTCGAGCGGCGCATGCGTGAGAACGCCGACGCCAAGCGCGTCATTGCCCGCATGGTCGCCGCCACCATCCGCGACGGGGAATCCATCATGCTCGACACCGGAACGACGACCTCGTTCCTTGCGCGTGAACTGCTCGGCCACCGGCGCCTGACGGTCGTCACCAATTCCTCGGACATCGCCCGCACGCTGGCCACCATCAACGGCAACAAGGTCTATATGGCCGGCGGCGAGTTGCGCAGCGATTCCGGTGCTGCTTTCGGCGCCTCGGCGATCGATTTTGTCAGTCGCTTCTCGGTCAGTCACGCCATCATTTCCACCGGGGGCGTCGACGCGGTGATGGGCGTCATGGATTTTGATCTGGATGAGGCCGAGTTCGCCCGCATGGTGCTGTCGCGCGGCCAGCGGTCCCTCGTCATCACCGATCACTCGAAATTCGGCCGTCTTGGTCTGGTCCAGGTCTGCGGCTTCGACAGCTTTTCCGAACTCGCCACCGACCGCTCGCCGCCGCACGACCTGGCCGCCGCCCTTGCGCAGGCCGGCGCCCGGCTCAGCATCGCCGGCGCGGAAGCCGGGTTCTAGCCGAAGACCAGCGATTGGTGGGCGCAGACGCCCGCAAAGGTGCCACCCGATACTGCAAGGGCGATGTTGTGCATCGAACGTGCCGCGTCGCCGGCGGCGTAGACGCCGGGCACGGTCGTCTGCTGCCTGTCGTCGACTGATATCACCGGGCCGAGGAGGCCTTCGGTGAAGCCGCAGCCGAGCTGTTCGGCCAGCGGGCTGGCCATGATATTGCGCGGAGCGGTGAACACCGCCCTGACGCCGGCCTTTCTGCCGTCGTCGAGGTGGACGATCAATCCGCCGGAGCCGTCTTCCTCTAGCTCGGCAACGCTGGTGGGCTCAAACCGCACCTTTCGGCTCTCCAGCGCGCGCATCTGCTCTGTGTCAGGCTCGAACAGGCCATTGCCGAACAGCGTGACATCGCCCCAATCGGTGATCAGCTGTGCCTGATGCATGGACATCGGACCGGTTGCGAGCACGCCGAGCGGCCCGCCGGAAACTTCGTAGCCGTGGCAATAGGGGCAGTGCAGCACGCTCTTTCCCCAGAGCTCGGCAAGCCCGGCAACCTCCGGCAGGATATCGCGCACCCCAGTGGCCAGTACCAGCCGTGCCGCGCCGAATGTCTCGCCACCCTCGGTGGTGATTTCGAAATCGCTGCTGCCAGCGGCAAGGGCCTTGTCGGCGCGCCCGTCGACAACCCTGGCTGTCGGATAGGCCAGTAGTTGGCGCCTTGCGTCATCCAGGATTGCGCCGGGCGCGCGCCCGTCATGTCCGAGGAAGCCGTGCGAATGCTCGGCAAAGCGGTTGCGCGGCCGGCCGGCGTCGATCACCAGCACCTTGCGTCCTGCCCGCGCCACCTGGATGGCGGCGGACAGGCCGGCAAAGCTGCCGCCGACGACGGCAAGATCATACTGCATGGCTGGAGACTCCAATGCGGTCAAAACGGCGGCGGAAATCGGCGGTCAGGTCAGCCAGCGTGATGCGGCTCAGCTTCTCCGCCAGCAGCCTTTCGGCGGCGTTGCGAAAATCGTCGAGCACGGCGATCACCGCCTGCTCGACGAGGCAGCCGGGGCTTTCCGGATCGGTGCTGAACGGCAGCAGTGTCTCGCCAAGGGCGACGCTGATCTCGGCCAGGGATATTTTCTCGGGCGCCCGCCCGAGCAGCCAGCCGCCACCGTGCCCGCGCGACGAGGTGACGATGCCGGCGTCGCGCAAGCCTGCGATGGTGCGGCGGACCACCACCGGATTGGTGTGGATGAAGGTGGCAAGCTGCTCGGAGGTCAGCGCCTGTTCGGGCTTCTCGGCCATGTGGACGAGAATGTGCAGGGTAGAGGACAGTCGGCTGTTGCGCTTCATGTAACTTAGTTAGTTACGATTGGTGTCGATGTCAAACACGTCTCGTCCGCGCCGAGGCGCAATGTCCACGCAATCCATTCGCGGCAAACAGAACCAGTCGGTGCGCGATTCGCCTCGTATGCCGGCGCCAAGGCGTCGGACCCGACATATGCAACGGATTTCGGGTCCGACGCTGACTGCAGCAAACGCCACGCCGACCGATCGAAGCGTTGGATCCAGGATGAAGGTTGCCTGATGCTTTGTCTTTTCTCCAGAGATGGACCGTGGCACCGTTTGGTGTCGGCGTCACCATGTCGCTTCGCATGACGGGGCCGCTGGCAGCCATCCTCGGCTTCGGTCTGTTGGGCGTTTTCTGCCTCGCCTTCACCGAAAAGATCCTGCCAATTCCGCCCTCGCATGTGCTGCTGCTGTTCCTCGGCATGACGGCGGCGCCGGATGCTTCGACGCTGGCGATCCTGCTGATGGTGACGACGCTTGCGTCCGCCAGCGGCTGCCTTGTCTGGTATGCGGTCGGCCGCCGGGTTGGACCTGACCGTGCCGACAGGCTGGTCGAGCGTTTCGGCAAGTACGTGTTCCTGCGTCACGCGACCTACCGCAGGCTCGGCCAGGCCTATCGGCGCAATCACGTCCGGGTGTCCTTGCTGGCGCAGTTCATCCCGACTGTGCGCAATTACCTGCCGATCGCCGCCGGCGCACTCTGTCTGCCCGCTTTGCCCTTCGCGGCCGCGACGCTGCTCGGCGCCACGTTCTGGAACGCGGGCTTTCTCACCACCGGCTATCTGCTGCGCGGCAGCGGCCGGGACTCCTTCACGGTGGGCCTGCGCATCATTGTCATCGTCGTGGCTCTGGAGACGGCATTCATGCTTGCGCTGCGCTATGGCCCCGCATGCCGGCGGCGCATCAAGTTGGCGCTCGGTTGAGCGCCAGCTCTCAGGTCATGGGATAAGCTCTGCAGTCGGCTTTCCTTCATTCGGCCGCCGGTGTTTAGTCCGGGCATGGCTTTCACCATCCGCCAGCTGCAGTTCTTCATCGCCGTTGCCGAGCAAGGCACGGTCTCGGGCGCCGCCCAGAACCTCTCCATCTCGCAATCGTCGGTCACCGAAGCGATCAAGGAACTCGAAAGCGATCTCGGCGTCGAACTGTTCGAACGCCACCCGCGCGGCCTCAACATCACCCACAAGGGTCACCAGTTCCTGCGCCATGCGACGAAAATCCTCGCCGATGTTTCCGACGCGCGTCGCTCTTTCTCCGGCGAGCAGGCGGTGGCGGCCGGCCGGCTGCAGCTCGGCGTCACCTCGCTGGTCGCCGGCTATGTGCTGTCGGATCTGCTCGCCCGCTACCGCCGTGCCTATCCCGGCGTCGAGGTCTCTGCCATCGAGGACAATGGCGATTATCTCGAACACCTCCTGATCGGCGGCAAGCTCGACATTGCCGTCATGGTCACCTCCAATTTGCGCGACCGCACCGCGTTGCAGTCGGAAATCCTCGAAGTCTCGGCCTATCGGCTGTGGCTGCCGCTCGGTCATCCGCTCGTCGGCGCCGACATCATCAGCATTGGCGACATTGCCTCCGAAACGCTGATCATGCTGACCGTCGACGAGATCGAGGAGAATACCGGCAAGCTGCTGACGGCGATCGGCGCCAAGCCGCATGTCGCCTTCCGCACCCGTTCCGTGGAGGCCGTGCGCAGTCTGGTCGCCACCGGTGCCGGCGTGGCGCTGCTGCCCGATCTCGTCTACCGGCCCTGGTCGCTGGAAGGCGACCGCATCGAATCGCGCGATATTTCCGGCTCCTTGCCGGTGGTCCAGGTCGGCATGGTCTGGCGGCGCGGCTCCGGTCTGCCGCAGGCCGCGCGCGATTTCATCGGTCTTGCCCAGTCGCAACGGACGGTCCGCCAGCGTCCCTGAGACGCCGGCTGCACATCTATCGGAAAAACCGATATCGCCCTTCTGATAAATGAATTTGCGAAACCGGAATTTTCAAAGCACTTTCGGTTCAGGGACCAAAGCCGCCATCAGAGCGGCATCAAGCCCAACGGACGAACTGACAGTTTTCAGTCCGCGCGTGACCCCTAACGAAGACCGAAACCGGCTTTCAGGGTCAGGCGCCTAAATGGGAGATCGACAATGAATTCATTCCTGAAGTCATGCACTGCTCTGACGGTCGCGCTGACCTTTTCCGGTCAGGCCGTCGCCCAGGTCAAGGAACTTGGCAAGGGCGAAGGCCAGGTCAACATCGTTGCCTGGCCGGGCTACATCGAGCGCGGCGAAACCGACAAGGGCTATGACTGGGTGACTTCCTTCGAGAAGGAGACCGGCTGCAAGGTCAACGTCAAGACCGCCAACACCTCCGACGAGATGGTCTCGCTGATGAATGAGGGCGGCTTCGACCTCGTCACCGCTTCGGGCGATGCCTCGTTGCGCCTCGTTGCCGGCAAGCGCGTGCAGCCGATCAACACCGATCTCATCCCGAGCTGGAAGACGGTCGACGAGCGCCTCAAGGACGCGCCGTGGTTCACCGTCGGCGGCGCCCACTACGGCGTTCCCTACCAGTGGGGTCCCAACGTCCTGATGTACAACACCGACGTGTTCAAGGAGGCTCCCAAGAGCTGGAACATCGTCTTTGAGGAAATGAAGCTGCCGGACGGCAAGTCCAACAAGGGCCGCGTCCAGGCCTATGACGGGCCGATCCACATTGCGGATGCGGCCAACTATCTGATGTTCCACAAACCGGAACTCGGCATCAAGGATCCCTATGAACTGAACGAGGGCCAGTACAAGGCGGCGCTCGAATTGCTGCGCGTCCAACGCACACTGGTTGGCCGCTATTGGCACGACGCCGCCATCCAGGTCGACGATTTCCAGAACGAAGGCGTCGTCGCTTCCGGCTCGTGGCCGTATCAGGTCAACACGCTGGTCGCCGCCAAGAAGCCGGTCGCTTCCACCATCCCGGAGGAGGGCGCCACCGGTTGGGCCGACACCACCATGATGGAGGCCGACGCCGCCAACCCCAACTGTGCCTATATGTGGATGGAACATTCGCTGTCGCCGAAGGTGCAGGGCGATGTCTCAGCCTGGTTCGGCTCACTGCCCGTCGTGCCCGCCGCCTGCAAGGGCAATGAGCTTTTGACCGACGAGGGTTGCAAGACCAACGGCTACGAGAACTTCGACAAGATCAAGTTCTGGAAGACGCCGGTGTCGAAATGCGCCACCCAGAACGATCAGTGCGTGCCCTACTATCGCTGGGTGTCGGACTATATCGGCGTCATCGGCGGACGATGAGCATCCTTGCCCTCCCCCTTGTGGGGAGGGTCGACGCATAGCGTCTGGGTGGGGTCTGCTCGGCAGTTCGTGGCAGTGCCTGGCCCTTCGCAAGGCTCAGGCGTTCGAAGCTCGAAAAGCCAAGCAATTGGCTTTCCTCCGCTATGCGGATCACTTCTCACCCCCACAAGGGGGAGATAGGACGTCGCGCGACATCAACACATCAAACCGGCAACGGACTGACAGCCCATGACCTCCGCCGTCTCCTTCCAGAAAGCCTCGCGCCATTTCGGCAGCGTGCGCGCGGTCGACGCGGTCGATCTCGACATCGCGCCGGGCGAGTTCTTCGCCATGCTCGGGCCGTCTGGTTCCGGCAAGACCACTTGCCTGCGCCTCATCGCCGGCTTCGAGCAGCCGACATCGGGCTCGATCTCGATCTTCGGCGACCGCGCCGAGGGCGTTCCGCCCTATCGCCGCAACGTCAACACCGTGTTTCAGGATTATGCGCTGTTCCCGCATCTGAACGTGCTCGACAACGTTGCCTACGGGCTGATGGTCAAGGGCGTCGGCAAGGCTGAGCGGCACAAGGCGGCGGAAGAGGCGCTGTCACTGGTGCGGCTGCCCGGCTATGGCGCCCGCCGGCCCGGCCAGCTTTCCGGTGGCCAGCGCCAGCGCGTGGCAC
>NZ_RZRW01000210.1:0-9249 GCF_003998745.1 Mesorhizobium sp. M7A.F.Ca.US.014.04.1.1
GTGCATGGCTGCGGCGGCGTCGGCCTGTCGGCGATTATGATTGCCAGCGCCATGGGCGCCAATGTCATCGCCATCGATCTCACCGACGAGAAACTGGATTTCGCCAAAAAGATCGGCGCCGTCGCCACCATCAATGCATCTACGACGCCGAACGTGGTCAAGGCGGTCAAGCAGATCACCAATGGCGGCGCGCATATGTCGATGGACGCGCTCGGCCACCCCACCACCTCGTTCAATTCGATATCCAATCTGCGCCGGCGCGGCCGCCATGTGCAGGTCGGCCTGATGCTGGGCGAGCATGCCCGGCCGCAGGTGCCGATGGACAAGGTGATCGCCTTCGAGCTCGAAATCCTCGGCAGCCACGGCATGCAGGCCTACCGCTACCAGGCGATGATGGACATGATCCGCAACGGCAAGCTGAAGCCCGAACTGCTGGTCGGCAAGAGGATCAGTCTCGACGAGGCGCCTGCGGCCCTGATGGCGATGGGCGGCTTCGAGGGCATTGGGATTGGGGTGGTGACGAAGTTTTAGGCGAGGACGGCACCGTCGTCAGGCGATCGCGCGTCGTGGCAATTCCTGCTTCGCGAATCGCTTGGCGCCTACGACGCAAAGCACCACGCCAAGCGTGACGACCACCATCAACGAACTGACCTGTTCGTGCAGCAGCGTCGCTGCCAGTGCCAGTCCGAAGAATGGCTGCAGCAGCTGCAACTGTCCGACCGCGGCGATGCCGCCTTGCGCCAGGCCGCGATACCAGAACACGAAGCCGATCAGCATGCTGAACAGCGAGACATAGGCAAGCCCCATCCACGCACTGACGCCGACGCCGTCGAACGACGGCGGCATGGTCAGCAGCGTCAGCACCAGCATGATCGGCAGCGACAGCACCAGCGCCCAGCAGATCACTTGCCAGCCGCCGAGCCTGCGCGACAGCGCGGCGCCCTCGGCATAGCCGAGGCCGCAAGCGATGATGGCAGCCAGCATCAGACCGTCGCCGACCGGCGAGGCAGTCACGCCCTGCGTCAGCGCAAAGCCCGCGACCAGCGCACTGCCTATGCATGAAAACAACCAGAACGCCGGGCGCGGCCGATCGCCGCCGCGCAGCACGCCGAATATCGCAGTGGCCAGCGGCAGCAGGCCGACGAAGATAATGGAATGGGCCGTGGTGACGTGCTTCAGCGCCAGCGCGGTCAGCAAGGGAAAGCCGACAACCACGCCAAGTGCCACGATCACCAGCGACAGCAGATCGCCGCGCTCCGGGCGTTTCTGCCGAAACAGGAGCAGCAGCGCAAGGCCAAGCAGTCCGGCAATCGCCGCCCGGGCCGAGGTCAGGAATGTCGGATCGAATTCCCTGACCGCCACGCGCGTCGCCGGCAGCGAGCCGCTGAAGATCAACACGCCGATGAATCCATTCATCCAGCCACTCGCGGTCTTGTCCATCGTATGCTCCGTTTGTCGGCTCCGTATCGCGCGGAGCCGGTAGTATCGCCAGAGACAATGCGGTACAATTATGCAAAACTGTCATAGTCAGCAGAGCAGTACGGATGGACAAGCAGACTACAGGAAGCGAGAGCGGCGGTACGCTGGTCGAAGGCGTCATGGCGACGATCCGCCAGCGGATCGCGGCGCGCAGCCTGACGCCGGGAGCGCAATTGCCGTCGATCCGCGCCTTTGCCAAATCCATGCGAGTGTCCAAATCCACCGTGGTCGAAGCCTATGAGCGGCTCGCCGCCGAAGGCGCGATCCGCTCGCGGCCGGGCTCCGGCTTCTATGCCGCCGGATCGCTGGCGCCGCTGTCGCTGGCCGAAATCGGCCCCCGCCTCGACCGCGCCGTCGATCCGCTCTGGATCTCGCGACAGTCCCTGGAGGCCGGCGATGGCATGCTGAAGCCCGGCTGTGGCTGGCTGCCCGCTTCATGGATGCCACAGGCAGGGCTGCGCCGGGCGCTGCGCACGGTGGCGCGTGCCGACGATGTCGCACTGGCCGATTACGGCACGCCGCTCGGCCTGCCACCGCTGCGGCAATTGCTGGCGCGGCGCATGGCCGGGCATGGCATCGAGGCCTCGCCCGAGCAGATCATGCTGACGGAATCAGGTACGCAGGCCATCGACCTCCTGTGCCGGTTCCTGATCGAGCCCGGCGACACCGTGCTGGTCGACGACCCCTGCTACTTCAACTTCCACGCCCTGTTGCGCGCTCACCGGGCCAAGGTCGTCAGCGTTCCCTACACGCCGTCGGGGCCGGATATCGATCTGTTCGCGCAGGCGTTGGCCGAGCATCGGCCACGCCTCTACATCACCAATTCCGGCATCCACAATCCGACCGGCGCGGTGCTGTCGCCAGTCACCGCGCACCGGCTGCTGAAACTCGCCGACCAATCGCAATTGACCATCGTCGAGGACGACATCTTCGCCGATTTCGAACATGCGCCCGCCCCCAGGCTGGCGGCGTTCGATGGCCTCAACCGCGTTGTCCATATCGGCAGCTTCTCCAAGACGCTGTCGGCATCGGTTCGCTGCGGCTTCATCGCCGCACCGCGCGACTGGATCGAGCCCCTGACCGACCTCAAAATCGCCACGACCTTCGGCGGCGGGCGGCTCGCGGCCGAACTGGTGCTGACGTTGCTGAAGGACGGCAGCTACCGCAAGCACATGGATTTGCTGCGCGCGAAGCTTGCGCGCGCCATGGGCGAGACGGCCGCCCACCTGAAAGCGATCGGCATCACGCCGTGGATCGACCAGCCGGCTGGCCTCTTCCTGTGGTGCAGTCTGCCGGACGGCGTCGATGCGGCCGAAGTCGCCCGCCGCTCTCTGGCCGACAACATCGTGCTGGCGCCCGGCAACGCATTCAGCCTGTCCGGAACGGCTGGCCGTTTCCTGCGCTTCAACGTTGCCCAATGCGCGGACGAGCGGATTTTCAGGGTGCTCGAGGCGGCGATGGCGCGTTGACGCGCATCAAGCTGATCCTGTTGCCTGGGCAACCTTCGGCTGCTAGGGAAACGCGAGCGCACTCGAGAGAATGTCTGCGCCGTCATTTTCCGGGATAGCGTTTATGGGAACCAGCAAGTCAGCAGACAAGTAGGCCGCAACAGCACTTCGTTGTTGCGGCGGCCCGTCATTTCCCATCTTCATTGAGAACGGCAGATCGCCGCCAAATGTAGCCATTTGAGCGGATGTTCAATCATGCCTTTTCCAAAAAACCCGACATGGACCACTTCCCTGCCAGCAGCCATGGTGCTGATGGCGCCCTTCGACATCCTGGCCTCGCTGGCCATGGACATCTACCTCCCGATTGTCCCGGCGATGCCGGGGATCCTCGAGACATCGCCTGATGTCATCCAGCTGACGCTGAGCCTCTACATGATCTGTCTTGGGCTCGGCCAAGTCGTCTTCGGCCCGATTTCCGACAGGATCGGCAGGCGCCCGGTGCTGATCGGTGGCGCGCTTTTGTTTTCAGGCGCTTCCTTTCTGCTCGCCAGCACCTCACTGGCCGCTGTCTTCGTCGTCCTGCGCGTCATGCAGTCCATTGGTGCGTCCGCCATTCTCGTTGCAACCTTCGCAACGGTTCGCGACGTCTATGCGCAAAGACCCGAAAGTGCCGTCATTTACGGCCTGTTCAGCTCGATGTTGGCTTTCGTGCCGGCGTTGGGGCCGGTTGCCGGTGCGTTGATTGCCGACAATTTCGGCTGGCGGGCGATCTTCCTGACGCTCGGAGTCCTGGCCACGGCAGCTACCCTCAACGCATGGCCGAAATGGCACGAAACCCGCCCCTCGAATGGCGATACCAGGCGAATGGCGCTTCGACCCATTCTCTCCAGTCTTGCCTTCTGGACCTACACGCTTGCATTCAGTGCCGCCATGGGCGCCTTCTTCGTGTTCTTTTCGACTGCGCCACGGGTGCTCATGGATCGCGCCGGCTTTTCACAGTTCGGCTTCAGTCTAGCCTTCGCCACCGCGGCGCTGGTGATGATCGTCACCACCCGTTTCGCCAGAAGGTTCATTGCAAGCTGGGGCATCGCCGGCAGTGCCATCAGGGGCATGGCGATGCTGCTGTTCGGCGCGGCGCTATTGGCAGTGGGGCAACTGTTCGCACAGCCCTCCTTCGCGACATTTATCTTGCCGATGTGGGTCGTTGCCGTGGGTATCGTCTTCATTGTCTCAGTCACCGCAAACGGTGCACTCGAGGCGTTTGGCGATGTCGCGGGAACCGCAGTCGCACTCTACTTCTGCATCCAGAGCCTTGTCGTCGGCATCTTCGGCACGTTGTTCGTCGTCCTGCTCGGCGGAGACACGGCGTGGCCGCTGGTCGCCTACTGTTCGGTCATGGCGACGCTCACACTAAGCGCACTGAGGCATTTGCAGAAACGCCAAACCGAATAGACTGGACAGATGAGAAGCCTGGGCGGTTGGCGCAGGCTTCTCATCGTTGTCAGCGCGACGCCGCACACACCTCCCGCACACAGTCGCGCAACCAGCGTTGCGCCGGATCGGCATCGAGGCGCGGATGCCAGAGCATGGAGATAGTGACTTCCGCGGTGGCAACCGGCAGGGGAAAACTGCGCATGCCGGCGCGTGCGCCCTCGGTATGCCGCTCCGGAACGCTGGCGATCAGGTCTGATGTGCGGGCCATGGCAAGGGCTGCCGAGAAACCGGAAACCATGCACACGACGGTCCGCCGCAGCCCGAGCCGGTTCAAAGCCTCGTCGATCGGCCCTTTCTCGCGGCCACGCCGTGAAACGCTGATGTGTCGGCCTGCGGCATAGCGCTCAGGCGTCACCGCGCCCTCGGTCAAGGGATGGCCCGTTCGCACGGCGCCGATGAAGCGGTCGCGAAGCAGCGCCTGGATGCGCACCTCCGGGCCGGTCTCGCCAGCGACGCCTATGTCCAGATCGATCGCCGCGTCGCGCAGCGACATGACGTCCCGGTCGGACTTCGGTGCAAAGCGCAGCCGCACGCCGGGCGCATCGGCCTGGATACGGGCAACGAGACGAGGTGCGAACTCTTCGACGAAGCTCTCATTGGTGCGCAGCGTGAAGACCCTGTCCAGGTTCGGGAGATCGAGCAAGGTGGCAGGGCGCAGGATCGCCTCCGCATCCTGGACGACAGGGCCTACCTGCTGTCGCAGTTCTTCCGCACGCGGCGTAGCCACAAGGCCTCGACCGGCGCGAACCAGCAGCGGATCGCCCGTCGCCTGGCGCAGTCGCGCCAGCGTGCGGCTCATCGCCGAAGGGCTGAGGCGTAGGCGGCTGGCGGCGCGCGCCACGCTGCCTTCGGTCAGCAGGACGTCGAGAGCGAACAGTAAGTTGAGATCGGGTGATGTCATCGGCAGATCATGACATGATATGGCGCCAAACGCACGAATAAGATGCAAATGCTGCGCCTTCCGCCACATTGGCCAAGGAACTAGATCTCCAGCAGTTCCGGTTGTGGGACTGATGGAAGGAGATCGCCGTGGCAATCGCTGAGCAAAATCCGGACGCGCTGACATCGGCGCCACCACGGATGCAATCCGCCGGCTGGGCGTTGGCAAGCCTGTCGCTCGCCACACTGCTGTCGTCGCTGGGAACCAGCATTGCCAGCGTCGGGCTGCCGTCGCTGATGCAGAATTTCGGCGCGACGTTCCAGGCCGTGCAATGGGTTGTTCTGGCCTATCTCCTCGCCATCACCACACTGATCGTCAGCGCCGGCCGGCTGGCCGACATGTTCGGGCGCCGACCGTTGCTGCTTGGGGGCATCGCGCTGTTCACGTCCGCATCGGTGCTCTGCGGCCTGGCGCCGACACTCTGGCTGCTGATTGCCGCACGCGCCGTGCAGGGACTTGGCGCAGCGCTGATGATGGCGCTGACGCTGGCCTTCGTCGCCGAAACCGTGACCAAAGACAGAATCGGCGGCGCCATGGGCCTGCTCGGCGCCATGTCCGCGATCGGCACGACACTTGGCCCCTCGCTCGGCGGCCTTTTGATCACCGGCTTCGGCTGGCGGGCGATCTTCCTCGTCAATGTCCCGCTGGGAGTGCTCACCTTCGCTCTTGCCTGGCGTGCCCTGCCGGCACGCAATAAAACCGCGCGGCTCGACCGAGGCACGTTCGATGTCGTGGGCACCGCCCTGCTGGCCCTGACGTTGGCCGCCTATGCGCTGGCGATGACGCTGGGCAGAGGCAATTTCGGCACGCTCAACATCGGCCTGCTGATCGCCGCAGGCACCGGCGTTTTTCTTTTCGCCGCCGCGCAGGCGAGAGTGAAAAACCCCTTGATCCGGCTTGCCAGCTTCCGCGATCTCCAGCTGAGTGCCAGTCTCGCCATGAGCCTCGTCGTCGCCACGGTGATGATGGCGACGCTGGTTGTGGCTCCGTTCTACCTGTCGCGCGGGCTCGGGCTGGATGCTGCAATGGTGGGTGTGGTGCTGTCGACCGGCCCGCTCGTCTCGACCTTGTCGGCGCTGGTGGCCGGACGCCTGACCGACCGCTTCGGCGCTCATAGGATGATGGTCGCAGGCCTGCTCAGCCTCACGACAGGCACGTTCCTGCTGTCGCTCGCCGTGACCAGATTCGGCATTGCCGGCTATGTCGTTGCGATCACCGTCACCTGCATCGGCTACGCGCTGTTCCAGACGTCGAACAATGCAGCCGTCATGACCGGCGTTGACGCGGGTCAGCGCGGCGTCGTCTCCGGTCTGCTCAACCTTTCGCGCAATCTCGGGCTCATCACCGGCGCCTCGTTGATGGGCGCCATATTCGCCGTCGCATCGGCCGAAGGGCACGAAGGCATTGGTCTTCTGAGTTCCGAGGCCGCCGCCCGGGGAATGCAGGTCACCTTTCAGACGGCGACGGTGCTGGCGCTGGCTGCGCTGTTCCTCGCACTGCTCTCGGCCCGCGCCACAGGCCGCGCAGAATCCAGGGCTTCGTGACGCGCACACCGCTCAGAGAGTAGAATTCCAAACAGGCTCAGGCACCTGCCCGCTTGCGGCGTTCATAGAGCATGACCAGCGTTTCCGCCGTCAAGGCAGGCTTTTCCTCGCCTTCGATCTCGACCGTGTTGGCCGCCTTCATCAGATACTGGCCCGGGCCCCTGTCCTCCATGGACAGCAGCGTGATGCGCAGTCTGATGCGGGCGCCGACCCTGACCGGCGCCAGGAAGCGTACTTTGTCGAAGCCATAATTGAAGGCGGCCTGCGTATTCTCGGGCACGATGCCCATGCCGAGCGCCAGCGCGCCGATGATCGACAGCGTCAGATAGCCATGCGCGATCGTCGTGCGGAACGGGCTTTGCCGCCGCGCCCTTTCAGGGTCGACATGAATCCATTGATGGTCGCCGGTGCATTCAGCGAACTGATCGATGCGGTTCTGGTCGACCGTCGTCCACTCCGACACGCCGAGTTCCAGCCCGGCCATCGTCCTCAACTGCTCGTAGGTAGGCGGCGTTTTAGGCCGTATTTCGTTCATTCCTGGTTTCCCGATCGCTTCCAGAGCCTCCGGACCACGAACTGACGGCCTCTGTCAATTCGCTCTACACGAATCCGTTCCGTCGATTTCGGCCGCAATCGTGCCACGCCGCCGGCGCAGTCGCAGGCCAACTCGGGCTTTCCGGTCTTCAGGGCGGCCGGCAGCCATGAACCGGTCCCGGCCACATCCGCTACTTCTTCTCGTAGCCGGCGCGGATTTCCTCCATCGCCTCCTTGATGCGGGTGCGCAGGATGTCGACCGATTCGGCACCGGATTTCTTGACCAGTTCAGCCACTTCGCCGGCATTTTTCAACGCGGCCTCGAAGGACTTTCTGGCAAACTCCGTCTGTTTGGCCATCAGTTCCTGCGGATTGCCCGGCGCCCTGTAGCTTTGCGCCATATCGGTGACCTCGCGCAGCGTATCCTGCAGCATCTCGCGCTGCCGGGACAACAGCGAGGTGGCGCCGGCGGCACCGGCTCGTGCCGATTTCTCCAGCGCTTCGAGGTTCTTGCGATGATGGGCGAGGATCGCCTCGACATCGACATTCGGCACCTTCAGGTCGCGGCCGAACCTGCCGAACATGTCCATGAAGGAATCGGATTCCGGTTGTTTTGCCATGCTTGTTTGCTCCCCTTTGCCGCGGATGCGGGCACCCTCGGATGGAGAATAACACTCGCGTGCCGTGAGTCCATTCGGACGCGGAGGAATGAGCGCCAGTCTGGCCGCGCATCAATTCACGAGGAACAGCCGCTCGGCCACATAGAGCACGACACCGGCGAGGCCGCCGATGATCATGCCGTTGAAGCGGATGTACTGCAGGTCCCGGCCGATGTTCATCTCGATCAGCCGCGTCAGTTGCGCGAGGTCCCAGCGTTTGACCTGGTCGGCGATGAATGTCGACACGCCGGCCTTCTGGCTCTCCACGAACGACGCCAGCGCCACCACGAACCCCTGGTTCATGTCGGCCCGGATCTGCGCATCGCCGGCAAGATGCCGGCCGACCTCGACGAACATGTTGGCGAGGTGCGCACGGATGACCGAATTCGGCGCCTTGGCATCCTGCTCGATGAACTGGCTGAGGCTTGCCCACATGTCGCCGGCCAATCCCTTGACCTCCGGCCGGCCCAGGAAGTCGCGCTTCAGCTTTTCGGCCCGTTTGGCGTATTGTTTCGATGTCCTCAGCTTATCGATGAAGCCTTGGGCGAAGCTGTCGAATTCGGCGCGCAGCGGGTGGTCGGGATCGGCCCTCACTTCGTCGAGCAGCGAGCCCGCCGAGGCGACGATCTTCTTCAGGAGATAGGCGTCGGCGCGGAACAGGTTGAACAGCGACGGCAGTTCCTCGCGGATTTTTTCGCGCATCGTTGCCAGCGCTTTTTCGTCATTGAGGAACCGCCCGATCACCTTGGTGAATTCGTCGAACAATTTCTGATGGCGGCGATCATCGGTAAGCGCCGAGAGCAGTTCGGCGGCCAGCGGCGCCAGCGGCACCTTTTCGATCTGTTCGAGCATGCGGCTGGTGACGAAGCCGCGCAGGCCGGATTGCTCTATCGCCGCAAGCGTCTGCGGCACCAGCCGCACGATGAAGCGCGACAGGCCGGCGGCGCGCTCCGTATCGGCCAGCCAATCGGCGACCAGCGCCGAAAAATCGACCTCGGCAAGCTTTTCACGCACCGGTTCGGGCGCCAGAAAGTTGACCTCGATGAAGCGGCCGAGATTGTCGGCGATGCGGTTCTGGTTCTCGGGGATAATGGCGGTGTGCGGGATCGGCAGCCCCAGCGGCCTTCGAAACAGCCCCACCACCGCGTCCC
>NZ_RZRW01000021.1:0-23667 GCF_003998745.1 Mesorhizobium sp. M7A.F.Ca.US.014.04.1.1
GAAGCATCAGACGCTGGAAACGGCAGGCCACTCGCTCAGCATCGAAATTGTCGCCGGCAAGGATGTGGTGGAGACGCTGGACAACGCCGCTTCGCGTCGCTCGGTCGACATCGTGCTGGCGGGTGGCGGCGACGGGACCATTTCCGCCGCGGCCGCCCGACTGATGGGCACGAAGAAGGCGCTTGCCATATTGCCAGCCGGCACCATGAACCTGTTCGCACGCGGGTTGGGCATTCCGCAGTCGCTCGACGGGGCGCTGAAATCCTTCGCCGACGGCGAAATCATTGCTGTCGATGTGGCGACGGCCAATGGCCAACCTTTCGTGCACCAGTTCTCGATCGGCATGCACGCGAAGATGGTGCAACTGCGCCAGAAGATGGAGTTCGGTTCGCGGTTGGGAAAGATCCGCGCCTCGGCCAAGGCGGCTTGGGCAACGATCAACAATCCACCTGCGATGAATGTGACGCTCAGCATCGGCGATGCCGAAATGGCGGCACGCATCACCGGCATCGGCATCACCAACAACTTATTCGGTGAAGGCCATCTGCCTTATGCCGACAATCCTGCGGGCGGCGTGCTCGGTGTCTATGTCACGGTGGCGAAGCAGCGCGCCGAACTGGTCAAGTTCTTCTTCAACATGGCGCGCGGCAAATGGCGCGACAACGAACATGTCGAAATCCACCAGACAAACAGAACGGTGCTGAAAATCCATTCGGGCAGCCGCAAATTTCGCGCCGTCATGGACGGCGAACTGGTCAGGCTTGACCGTGAAACGGTAATCGAGATTCAGCCTGGCGCACTGAATGTATTGGTTCCGGCGAGCGCGGCCCAGTCGAGAGCCGCCTGATGAGGTGCGGCGCAACGGACAGGCCCGCTTTACCCGGCAGGAGCCTGCTCGGTGGTGTTGGGCGGTGTGGGGACATGCTGTTCATCGCTGTTAGGCGCCTTGATCAACACACCATAGATCTCGGCAATGCCCCATGCAGCAAACACCAGAAGCAGTGCGGCGATCAGGATCCGAAATCCATGCCAGCCCCATCGCCCCTGCCGCGCCTTGTTTTCTGGAATGATCTTGGCCATGCTCGATCCCTGTCTCATTCTGCACCAACTGGCGCGCCCGGCAAATCATGGTCGGGTAACGGTTCCTCGCTAGGATGGTTCCGGAAAAGCGTGCTGGCCTTGCACCAGCGCAAGCATGCGGCGACGAAGACCGGGACGAGGCAATTGGGGTGATTGGCAAGACGCAAACAGCACCCGATCTGCCGGCCGAAGTTGCGCTAGCAGTCATGGATATCGACCGGCTGGCCGTGCTGCACGGATTGGAGATGCTGGATACGGCGGCCGACCCCGATTTCGACCGCGTCAGCAGCCTTGCCGCAGCGGTGATGCAGGTGCCGATGGCCCTGGTCACACTCGTCGACCTTGAACGGCATTGGTTCAAATCCTGCTTCGGCCTGGACGAGACCGAAACCGCGACCAACGTCTCCTTCTGCGCCCATGCGATTGCCGCCGGCGACGAGCCGATGGTGGTCGTGGATGCAACGGCGGACCCCCGTTTCAAGACCAACCCGCTGGTCACCGGAAAGCACCATGTCCGCTTCTATGCCGGCGCGCCGATGATCGTGGCAGGTGCCCGCATCGGCACGCTGTGCGTGCTCGACCGCGAGCCGCATGGTTTTCCATCCCGAACCGAGCTCGACCAGTTGAAGGCGCTCGCCGGCCTGGCCGCCAGCCTGTTCACCCTAAAGGACGCAACCCGCAGCGGCGCGATCGCCGAGGCCGCACTTGCGCGCGAGGAAAAACGACGCGCCATCGCACTCGATGCGGCCTCGCTCGCCAGCTGGGCATGGGATATCCGCACCGATGTCATCGAATGCGACACATTGATGTCGGAGCTGTTCAACCTGCCGCGCTCCAACCGGCTGCGCGCACGCGACATCCTCACCGCCATCGATCCGCGCGACGTCTACCAGACCGAAACCCGCTTTCGCGACGCCTTGACCGGCAGCGACGACTATTTCGGCGAATACCGGGTGAAGGGCTTTCACCCGCCGCGCTGGCTCGCCACGCGCGGCCGTGTGATCGAGCGTGACGGCGACGGCAAGCCGACATTGATCTTCGGCGTCAATTACGACATCTCCGAGCGCAAGCTCGGCGACGAACGGCAACGGCTGCTGCTGCGTGAACTCAACCATCGCGTCAAGAACACTCTGGCGACCGTCCAGGCGCTGGCAACCCAGACCGTGCGCCATGCCCGCCAGCCAAGCCAGTTCCTCGAGGCCTTCGGCGCCAGGCTTCAGGCCTTGGGCATCGCCCACAATCTGTTGTCGGACCGCGAGTGGCGTGGCATCGGCATCAGTGAACTCGTCCAGATCGAGGTCAGACCTTTCGAAACGGCCGAGCAGCCGCGCATGACGATCTCCGGCGACGACCTGCTGCTGTCGCCCGACCAGGCCGTCGGGCTTGGCCTGATCCTGCATGAACTCGCCAGCAACGCGCTGAAATATGGCTCGCTGTCGGTGCCGTCAGGCAGGGTCGTCCTCGGCTGGAGGACGCAAGGCAGGAAGGATGCCCGGCGTCTTGTGCTGACCTGGCGCGAAAGCGGCGGGCCGCAAGTCGCTCCGCCGGATCGGCAAGGCTTCGGCTCTATCCTCATTCGCCGCAGCCTGGCCAAGGTCATTTCCAGCGAAGTGACCCATGAATTCCGGCCGGAAGGCGTGTTTGCCGAAATATCGATGCCCCTGGAAGAGCTGTCGAAGTGATCTCCCAACAGCTCTATGTCCGCTCGCTCTCATCCGGATCGTCGGATTTCACATTCTCGCGGTAGATGGCGTAGGCCGCGAGCGCCACGGCCGGCCCCAGAATGGCGCCGAGACCGCCTTTTCCCTTGAGCAGGCTCGGCAGCACGGCGAGTGCGGCGGTGACGCCGATCGCCTTCATGTCGGCATTGCGGCGCTGCGCCCGGCGCCGGGCGCGCGAACCTGCGGATATCCGGTAGATCAGCAGGATAAGTCCGGCGAGCACTAGGAAACCGGCGCCAAACCCGAGCGCGGCGGCAAGCGAGCCGTAGCGCATCGCCGTCCAGATATAGGCGGCCCCGACCAGAAAGCCGAGACCGCAAAGCGCAGCGGCCATGGCGATCACATAGACGATTGCCGCCGTGCGCGCCCGGTGAACGGCGGCCACGGTTTCCCCCGAGGCGAGGCCCGAGATCAGGGTTGCCAACATTCCCATCTGTAGCGCGACTAGCGACGCGCGATGAGCGCGAAAAGGAAGCCGACGCCAGCGGCGATTGCCAGTGACGTCACCGGCTTTTCACGCACGCTTGCCATCATCTGCGCTTCGATGTCCTTGGCATTGCTGCGCAAGCTGTCAAAGGCTGCTTCGCCCTGCGCGCGCAACTGCTCGACCCCTTCTGTCGCTGCACGGCGCGCGGTGCCATAGCCATGCTCGCCGGTCTTGGCCAGTTGTTTGGTGAGCTTGTCGATGTCGGCCTTCAACTGCCTGATGTCGGCTTCCAGGTCCGCATTTGCACGGGCGTCGGTTGCGGTCTTTCCTGCGGCAGTGGCCATGGCTTAACTCCTTGTGATTGCTCGGTTTCAAACGCGCTGCGCACCTCATGGTTCCGCCACTGCGGACAAAGTAGCCGAAAACGCATCGGCGCGCACCCGATCCGCCGGCTTCGCAAAAAGACGCTTCCTCAGATTAGTGGCCGGCGCGCCTCGCCCAGCCCTTCCCAGCCGGCGAGCCGCTTGAGCCCTTCATTGTCGGAGACCGCGCAGCCGCCGTCGCGCCAGACGATCAGCTTGCGATCCATCAGCTTGCGGATCGTCTTGTTGGTGTGAACCAGCGACAGGCCGAGCGTATCGGCAATGTGCTGCTGCGTGATCGGTATCTGGACGGATTGGCTGCCATTCAGTCCGACGACCTTGGCCCGGCTGCCGATGAAGGCGATGAGATAGGCGGCGCGCTCGATCGCACTGCGGCGCCCGAGGCTGAGCAGATTCTCGTCCAGCATCCGCTCCTCGCGCGATGCGATCCAGGTGATGTCGTAGGCCAGCCCGGGATGATTGCGGTACAGCTCGTGCAGATATTCGCGCTCGAAAACACACAGCAGCATCGGTGAGAGTGCCTCGACGGAATGCTGCATCTCGCCCATCACACTGCCTTGCAGGCCGATCAGATCCCCGGGCATGAGATAATTGAGGATCTGGCGACGGCCGTCCCGCAGCAGCTTGTAGCGAAACGCCCAGCCGGAGAGCACGGTGTAGAGATGGGCGCTATGGCTTCCCTCCACCAGCACCGTGTCGCCCTTATCGACCGCGAGTTCACCCTTCTTGAATTTGCTGATGAAGGCCAGCTCCTGTTCTTCGAAGTCGCGGAAAACCGGCAACGGCCGCAATGGGCAGTTCTCGCAAGGATATTGGCGGCTGGAGAAAGCGTTATTGTTCTGGACTGACATTTCGCCCCCTTCGAAAGCCCGCTCGACCCCCTTCGAAAGCCGCTCTTGGAGAGCCGCGTTTCAACGCGTTGCAAGGATTGAGGTTCCGCCCGCTGGCCACATGTCTTTTTTAAATGACATCAAGCCAATTAGCGATCATGACTCCGGCGTTTCAAGGAGTCTTTGCCTGTGCCCACATTGCTTGACGGATTGCGGATTCTCGTTTTGGAGGACGAATTTCTCATCGCCATGGATGTCGAGCAACTTTGCCGCGATCATGGCGCCGATGAGGTGGTGATCGCCCGTGACCTGACCGAGGTCGATGGCCGGGAAGTCGCCACGCGATTCGATGCAGCCATTGTCGACTTGATGCTGGGCGGCGCCTCGACGATCGATTTCGCTTCCGGGCTGCGCGCGGCAGGCATACCTTTCGTGTTTGCGTCCGGCTATTCGGATGCCGATGAAATCAAGGCATCGTTTCCGGGCGTCAGGCTGGTTGGCAAACCCTACTCAGGCGAAGACCTGGTGCAAGCGGTCGCGGCGGCCTGCGGACGCGCTTGAGACGCGATCGCGGTCAGCTCGCCGGCGAACTCGTTACCTGGGCCGAAATCGCGTCCGGACCATACTCGTCCTCACCTGATATTTTCAGGATCTCCTGCAAGCGGGTACGGGCTCGGCTGACGCGGCTCTTGATCGTCCCCACCGCGCAGCCGCAGATCTCCGCGGCCTCCTCGTAGGAGAAACCAGATGCGCCGATGAGGATGATGGCTTCGCGTTGGTCCTCCGGCAACTGCTCCAGCGCCCCGCGAAAGTCCTTCAGGTCGAGTTGACCGTGCTGGGCCGGATGAACGGCAAGCCTGGCCGTCATGATACCGTCGCTGTCCTGCACTTCGCGCCCGCGCTTGCGCATTTGCGAATAGAACTCGTTGCGCAGGATGGTGAAAAGCCAGGCCTTGAGATTGGTGCCGGGCTGGAAGCTCTCATGCTTGTCCCAAGCCTTGACGAGTGTTTCCTGGACGAGGTCGTCGGCTTTATCGGCATTTTGCGTCAGCGACACGGCAAACGCGCGCAGACTTGGGATTGCCCCAAGCAGATCAGTCTTGAAGCCTTGTGAGACCGCGGCCATGCCTCAGTCCTTCTTCTGTGCGGGTTCAGCCTGTTCCAGTTGGCTAAGCAACTGGGAAAAGCGATCCGGCACATCGTCGGAGACCAGCGCGTCGTAATATTGTTTGAGTTTGCGTCCGATTTCGGAGTTCGGCCCAAGAGCGTCACCAGAACCGTTCCGGCGCCTGCTCTCGGCGCCAGTCAGAATATCTTTCGTCATATCCTTCATTTTGCCCTTGTATTCCCAGCGCTCAAGCCGCTCTTACCGTACTCAACACAACGCAAGCGGCGCCCTCGTCTGGTTGCCCATCCCCACCACAAACGCCACTCCCCGGCTTTTGTTCCGTCGAGGTGGAACTTTTTCAAAAAATCCGCGTTATCACGGCTTGCAGTCAGCTTGACCTGCTACGCAATCGCGTCATTCTGAGGGAGACGTCTTACCATGAGCTTATCCGCCACCATCGCACCACATCTGCCCTTCCTGCGCCGCTTCTCGCGGGCTGTTTCCGGGTCGCAAGAGAGTGGTGACGCGCTGGTCGCTGCGATGCTTGAAGCCATCATCGCCGATATCGAGATATTTCCCGAAGCATCGAGCGACCGCATCGCGCTGTACAAGGTTTTCGCCAAGCTTTTCACATCGGTCGCCATCCGCGTTCCACAGGAACAGGCGCAATCGGCGTGGGAACAGCGCACCGCCGCCAATCTGAATGCGATCGCGCCGCGGCCCCGTCAGGCCTTCCTGCTCGTGGCGGTCGAAGGCTTCAGCGAGGAGGAAGCGGCTGAGATCCTTGACGTCGGTGACCAGGAGTTTTCAGAGCTGCTTGCGCAGGCGAGCAACGAGATATCCCGTCAGGTGGCAACCGACGTTCTGATCATCGAGGATGAACCGCTGATCGCCATGGATATCGAAGAAATGGTCGAGAGCCTGGGGCACCGCGTCGTTGGAACGGCGCGCACCCATGCCGAGGCAGTGATGATGTTCGGCAAGACGCGGCCGAAGATGGTGCTGGCCGACATCCAGCTTGCCGACGGCAGTTCCGGCATCGAGGCCGTGAACGAAATCCTGTCATCGACGTCGGTGCCGGTCATCTTCATCACCGCCTTCCCCGAGCGCCTGTTGACTGGGGAACGACCGGAACCGGCCTTCCTGGTCACCAAGCCGTTCAATCCCGACATGGTCAAGGCGCTGATCAGCCAGGCACTGTTCTTTGACCGGCAGGCGAAAGCCGCCGCATAGTCGGGAATTGGGAGTGGAGGAATTGACGAACCCAAGGCGATAGCCTCGCTCCCGAATCTCTCCAGATGATCAATTCGTCACTTCGTGCCGCCTGATGCACCCGGGCGGCGACGGTGAATTCCTGCGGTTCCGCTCGAACGATTTGCAAGCACGGTCTTTTTCGGCAAAGGGTGGGAACAAACCGCAACCACCCACGTTTTCATCGCACCATTCGAAGGAGATGGATCATGCTTTACTGGGCGCTCGTATTTCTCGTCGTTGCCATCATCGCCGGCGCGCTTGGTTTCGGCGGCATCGCCGGTACCTCCGCCGGCATAGCGCAGATATTGTTTTTCATCTTCCTCGCCTTCCTGGTCATTTCGCTTCTTGCGGGCCTGTTCAAACGGGCTTCGTAAGGACGGACGGCCGAACACTGGAAGCCGCACCCCTCAAACGGTTTCCAGCCACCGCCGGGCGGTGTCCCTCAAAGGACGCCGTCCGGCGGACCGTTTTTGGCGGCGGGTTTTCCGGAAACCTGTTTGGAACCCATTCAACGATGAGCCGTTCAGCCTGAATTGGGTGGACAGATTGGCCGATGGGTTCCAGGACCGGAAACAGGAAAGACGCCGTGCAAAGCGATGAAGTCATCGCCCTCCATCCCGCCGACAGCGGCATGCAGCTCGGCCGTGCTCTTCTTCACGCGTTGCACAATGCCGGCATTTCCGTTCTCTACCAGGATCGCGAGATGAAAACCGTATGGGCGCGCAACATGCGTGCGCCCTGGGTTTCGGACACCGCCGACAGCATCGGCATCCTGCCGGAGGCGCAGGCCGACCGCATCGGCGCGGCCAAGCGCGACGTCATTGCATCCGGCAACCCCCAACGTCTCGAGATCAGCGTTCCCGTCGAGGATGGCAGCCGCTGGTTCGAGGTGTGGATCGATGCCGATCACGGCGATGGTGGCACCGTGCAAGGCGTCGTCACCACGATGGTCGAGACGACGGAGCAGAAGCGCCGCGAGCAGACCCTGACGACGCTGTTGCGAGAGGTGAGCCATCGCTCGAAAAACCTGCTGGCGATCATCCAGAGCATAGCCACCCAGACCGGCCGCTACTCCGACAGCATCGGCGATTTCCTGACACGCTTTCGCGGCCGGCTGCAATCGCTGGCCTCGTCCCAGGATCTCGTGACCTCTTCCAACTGGCGGGGTGCAGCACTTCGCGAACTCGTATCGGGCCAGGTTGGCCGCTATGGCGGCGATCCGGTTCGGAGCCTGAGGTTTCAGGGGGCAAACCCCTATCTCAATCCCAACGCTGCCTTGCATATCGGCCTTGCGATGCATGAACTCGCCGTCAATTCGGTGAGCTACGGCGCCCTGTCGCGGCCCGGCGGGTACGTCAATGTTACAGCCAACCTGACCGCCGACGACACGGGAACCTCCCTGTCCCTGACATGGGCGGAGGCAATCGGCGCCAGTGATGTCAGGCGTAGCGAGAAGCGCTTCGGCAGCGTCGCACTCGAACGGGTCGTGCCGGCGTCACTGAACGGAACGGCGACGCTCGAAATCGCGGCTGGCCGCCTTGAATACCGCCTTGTCGTTCCGCACGGCAATTTCGAGACGGATTGAGCGACCTTCCTTAACCCGCCGTTCACCATAAAAGCAGATGCTGTTTTTCCCAGATACCGCTGGAACTTGTTGCATCACCGAACATTTCCGCAGCAGGATTTACAGCATGGTGGGAGGAATGCCTTGACGGTTGCCGACATGAACAGACTGGAGCAGGCCGCCCGGATTTCCATGGGCGAGTTTGAGGACTCAGAGGCTTCCACGCCACCGCTGGCTCCTGTTCCCAACGGAGCTTTGCGCCTAGTTGCGCTGGCCTTGGTGGCGGTGATCATGGCGGTCGCCCTGCACCAACTGGTCTACTAGGCCACCTCGTTTCGGCCGGTGGCCGAATCGGCTGTAGCGCCATCTTATTTCCCCGGCCGATCAAGCCAGCCAGGAACTTTGGCGAATGTAGACCGTTACTATGGCGAGAGGACTTCTCGCCATGGAACATATCGCTGCATTGTTGCTGGTCATCGGTTGCTCGAACACGATGGCCGACTGCCGTGAACTCCAGGTGCCCGTAAGCGTTTTCGCGACGGCCGAGCAATGCGTGGCCGAACGCCCATTCGTCTTGGGCGACGTGCAAGGGCAGGCTGACCACATCGTCGCCAAATGCCTTGCGGTCGATCCGGCGCTTGAGGACGACTATGATCAGATCGTCTGGAATGTGCGCGCCGATGGTACGCTTGACGCGTCTTTGGCAATTTCCAGCCTGGTAATGGCATCGAACACGATACGCCCAGAAAAAGACTATCTTCACCAACAATAGATTGCAGCAGCAAAGGCCGTCATTTCATGCTAAATGGCGGCTGGAGCTTACTAAAGTGAGGACACAAAGTGAGGAGTGACTCTATGCGGAAGATGATTATTGCCCTGGTTGCGGTGGTCGCGGTCAGCGGCTGCACCTCGACTGAGAAGGACGTGGTTGGCGGCGGCTTGATCGGCGCCGGTGTCGGCGGCTTGGTCGGCGGCGGTAAGGGCGCGCTGATCGGCGCGGCCGTGGGTGCCGGTTCCGGCCTGCTGGTGCGCAACCTGCGCAACGGCTATTGCCAATATCGCGATCATCGCGGCCGGATCTACACGGCTCGCTGCAACTAATTCGGCGATAATCGAAACGTCGATCCGGAGGCCGGTCCGCCGGCTTCCGGGTTTTTGATGTCTGGATGCTTCCCCCTTGTCGGCAACGGTCGCGCTCAATTGGCGAGTGGAATTTTGATTTCCACGTTCAGCCCATTGGCTTGGTAATCCCGTTTGATCGTACCGCGCAATTCGCGCGTCACGTTGAGGTCGATCAGCTTGGTGCCGAATCCGGTCTCGGCGGGCGCTTCAAGTTTCTTCTGCCCGTTTTCGCGCCAGTTGAGAGCCAGCACCCTGTCGCGCCCTCGGCCTTCGAGCGACCAGTCCACCTTCAGCGCCCCAACGGAATTGCCGGCCTCGCCGTATTTCAGCGCATTCGTCGCCAGTTCGTGGAAGGTCAGGCCGAGCGCTTGCGTCGTGGTTTCGTCGAGCAGCACCTGTGGTCCCGACAACAGCTCATCGGGCAGCTCCTTGCCGAACACCTGACCCAGCTCGATGCGCAGGAGATCGCCAAGATCGGCCTTCTGCCAGCGTGAGCGCGTCAGCATGTCCTGGGAGGCCGCCATCGCCTGCAGCCTAGCCGAGAAGGACGCTGAAAACTCGTTGACGTCGGTCGCCCGCGATGCCGTCTGACGCGCGATCGCCAGCACCCTGGTGATCGAATTCTTGATGCGATGCTTCATCTCCTGCAGCATCAGGTCTTTTTCGATCAGGCTCTTTTCCGTCGTTTCGTGCAATCGCGACGCTGCCTCATAGGCCCGCTCCTGATAGCGCGCCACAAGCGCGATTGCGCCCGCCAACAGCAGGCCGAACAGCCCCAGCATCACCGGAATGGCGCGCGACGACGGCTGCGAGAAGGCGCTTGTCGGCCGGAACAGGACAGTCCATGGCTGTCCGGCGACGATGATCTTTCGCGTGACCAGCAGCCTGTTCCCGAAAGTGGAAGCCGGCGGCGTCTCCGACCGGAACAACAGATTGTCGCCGTTCACGGCACCATCGCCATCATAGATTTCGGTGTTGACCGGCAAAAGCGGCGACCGGCTGAGCGCGGTCTGGAACAGATCGCGAGCCCGGAAGGCCGCATAGAGAAAACCTGATGTCGAGGATCTCGAAGCATTGATGACGTCGGGAGCGGTTTCGACATTGAGCCGCACGAAAACGAAGAAGCCGGTGAACGTCTGCGCGGCGCCCGTGTCCTGGCCCAGCTGCACCAGCCCGCTGGCATGCTGCTGGTCGTCGGACATCGCCTTTTCGATCGCCGCACGCCGCACCGGTTCGCTGAACATGTCGTAGCCGATGCCGGCTTGATTGGATGGATCCAGCGGTTCGAACAGCACGATAGGGGTGCGCCAGGGTTGCGTGGTGTCCGGGTAGATTGGATGACTGACGCCATAATCGTGCAGCATGTCGCGTTCGACCGTCGCCTCGTCGCCCGTCTTTGCCAGCCTGAGGAAGCCGATACCGCGCAAGCCGGCGAAATTCTTGTCGACATCGAGCGCGGTGAAGAAGGCCTTGAACTCATTGCGAGAAATATCGCCATTGCGGGCGTCGAACAGGGCCTGCGTCGAGCGCAGCAGCGACAGATGCAGGTCGATGCGGCTCTCGATCCGGTTGAGCGCATCGTCGGCAGTCGCCTCGAACTTGATGCGCGCGGCTTCCTGCGTGGCGAAGTAGGCAAAACCTGCCATCACCATGCTGATCAGCGCGACGGCGATAAAGGCGATGATCGGGAAAAGCTTCTTCAACGGATCGTGCGGTCCCTGAGCAATGTCGGACCTTTATGCGCAAGTCGCCCTGCCAACACAATGCCAAGGCCAAGCCATCCCTACGGCTGGCATATCACGTGTCCGGCAACCGCGATCTGGCTTGATCTCAGGCCGCGATCTTCAGCGCGCCCGGTCCGGGAATGGCGCCTGGCGGGCATTTGCCCAGAATGATCATGCCCAGCACCTCGTCCTGGGTGACATCAGTGGTGCGGGCGGTGCCGACCACCTGGCCGTTCTTCATGACGCAGACCCGGTCGGCAAGCTCGAACACATCGTGGATGTCGTGGCTGATCAGGAAGATGCCGATGCCGTCGGACTTCAGCTGCTTGACCAGTTCGCCGACCTGCGTCGTTTCCTGCGGACCAAGTGCGGCCGTCGGCTCGTCCATGATCAGGATGCGGGCGTTGAACAGGATCGCACGCGCGATCGCCACCGATTGCCGCTGGCCGCCCGACAGCTTGATCACCGGCTCCTTGAAACGCTGGAACCGGGGATTGAGCCGACCCATCACCTTGCGCGCCTCGGCCTCCATGGCAACGTCGTCGAGCGTGCCCCAGGCGGTCATCAACTCGCGGCCGAGGAACAGATTGGCGGCGGCGTCGACATTGTCGGCCAACGCCAGCGTCTGGTAGATCGTCTCGATGCCGTATTTCTTGGCGTCGCGCGGGTTGGAGATCGATGCCTCCTCGCCGTTGACGAAGATCTGGCCCGAATCGCGCTTGTAGGCGCCGGACAGGATCTTGATCAATGTCGACTTGCCGGCGCCATTATGGCCGAGCAGCGCCACGACCTCGCCGGGGAAAAGATCGATCGAGGCGTCGTCGACGGCGCGGATGCCGCCAAACGCGATCGAGATGTTCCTCATGTCGATCAGCGCGGTGGCTGCAGGAGCAGTCTTGTCAGTCATGGCATGCCCTCCTAGACGCGCTTGCGATAGACGGTGTCGAGCCACACGGCGATCACCAGTACGGCGCCGACGACGATGCTCTGCAGCGGCGAGTCGACACCAAGCAGCACCATGCCGGACTGCAGCGATTGCATCAGCAGGGCGCCGAGCATGGCGCCGATGATCGTTCCCGACCCGCCGGCTAGCGACGTGCCACCGATCACGGCGGCTGCAATGACGAGCAGCTCGTCGAGCGTTCCAAGCACGTTGGTGGCCGAATTCTGCCGGGCCGAGGAGATCGCCGCGGCAATCGTGGCCAGCACGCCCATGATCATGAACACCTTCATGGTGATCCAGCGCGTGTTGATGCCGGCGAGATTGGCCGCCTCGGGATTGCCGCCGATGGCGAAGACATAGCGGCCGAAACGGGTGCGGTTGGTGATGAAGGTCATGACCAGCCCGACGGCGACCGCCATCAGCACCGGTATGGCGATACCGTGGGCGATGAACAGGCCGCCTTCGGGAACGGTGATGTTGTTGGCGGCCGCATATCTGTTCACGATGCCGATCGGCCAGGGGTAGGAGTTGGCGAGCCAGACCGCACCCATGATGGCGCCGCAGGTGACGACACCGAGCAGCGCCTCGGCCCAGATCGGACGTAGCGGAAAACGGAAACGCTTGCGCTGCACCCGCCCGTTGAACAGCCCAAACACCACGGCGAGGCAGGCGACGATCCCGACAACCCAGCTCCAGGTTGCGCCGATCGATCCCGCCGGCCCGCCGCCCATCAGCTGAAAGGTGGCGTTAAGCGGCGCCACGGTCTGGCCTGATGTGACCCACCAGGCAGCACCGCGCCAGACCAGCAGGCCGCCCAGCGTCACGATAAAGGCGGGCACTTCGAGATAGGCGATGACGAAGCCTTGAAAGGCGCCGATCAACAGGCCGAGCGCCAGGCCGATGACCAGCGCCAGGGCCCAGATCCACGGATTGCCGAGTTCGAGCCCGACAAAACGCACCAGGAAATGCACCTGGGCAAATCCCATCACCATGCCGATCAGGCCCTCGGCGGAACCGACCGACAGGTCGATGTTGCGCATGACGATGACCAGCACCATGCCGCAGGCCATGATGGCGACCGCGGATGTCTGCACCGACAGGTTCCACAGATTGCGCGGCGTGAGAAAGGTGCGGCTGTCGAAATCGAGCGGGTTGACGCCGAGGCGCAGGCTGGAAATGACATGCAGCCCAATCCAGATGACCAGCAGCGCGCCGATCATGCCGAGCATCCGGGTGTCGATCTCGGTCGCCTTCAGGAACCGGGCGACGGCGCCGAGTTCCGACGCGCGCGCCGTATCGGCCTGCGGGTTGGACGTCGTGTCGGTCATGATTTCCTCCCACCGGCTGGCCGTCTGACGCGCATGCCGGAGCCCAGCCTAGAAGCTATCCGCATGATGCGGAAACACAATTCTTTGAGAAAACGCCGCGGCTTTTGGGCCGCGGCGTTCAGATATTTCGAAGTGGTCCGGATCAGTTACAGGCCGCGACGGTGCCGGCAGCGACACCCGCGCAGACTTCGTCCTTCTTGATCCAGCCAGCGTCGATGACGACGTTGAGATTGTCCTTGGTGATGGCAACCGGAGTCAGGAACAGCGACTTGACGGTGTTGCCGCCCGGCGTCGTGAAGTCCTTGGCGCCGGCGATGTCGCTCGTCTTCTTGCCGTCGGCCAGTTGCGAGGCGATCTCGGCGGCATTCTTGCCGAGCTCGCGCGCGTCCTTCCACACCGACACGGTTTGCGTGCCCAGGGCGATGCGGTTCAGCGCGGCGTGGTCGCCGTCCTGCCCCGAGACCGGCACGGTGCCGGCCAAGCCTTGAGCCGTCAGCGCCGCGACGACGCCACCGGCAGTGCCGTCATTGGCCGCGACCACCGCGTCGACCTTGTTGTCGTTGGCGGTCAGGAACTGTTCCATGTTCTTCTGGGCGTTGGCGGGCAGCCAGCCATCCGTGTAGGCTTCGCCGACATTCTTGATCTTGCCGCTGTCAATGGCTTCCTTGAGCACTTCCATCGAGCCCGAGAACAGGAAGTCGGCATTGGGATCGGCACCGGAGCCCTTGATGAAGACGTAGTTGCCTTCCGGCTTGACCTTGAACACTTCGCGGGCCTGCATGCGGCCGACTTCCTTGTTGTCGAAGGTCAGATAGAAAACATCCTTGTTCTCGATCAACCGGTCATAGCCGACGACCGGAATGCCTTCGTCCAGGGCTTTCTGCACGGCCGGGCCGATGGCCGAAGCATCCTGCGCCAGGATGATCAGGGAATTGGCGCCCTGCGAGATCAGGCTTTCGACGTCCGTAAGCTGCTTGCCGGGATTGGACTGCGCATCGGCGGAGATGTACTTGTCGCCGGCGGCCTCGATCGCCGTCTTCATGGCGGCCTCGTCGGTCTTCCAGCGTTCCTCCTGGAAGTTGGACCACGAAACGCCGACGACTTTGTCCTTCGCCTGCGCGACAGACGCGAGCGTCAGCGACATGGCGGCACCCGCCAGGATGGCGGCTGTGAATCTTTTCATATTATCCTCCCTGCGCCGCGTATGGCGCGACCAAACTGGCCCGAAGGCCGGCACAAAGGCCCTATTTTTTCGAGCCTCGAAAAAATACTGGGCCAACGCCCGAACGCTGTCAACATCGATTCTGATGGATTTTGATGTCGTTTCGAATTTTTTTCGGGCCTCGGAATAAATAAATGACACGGCGCGCGGCTTCTGCCAGTATTTGACCGCGTCACCGACAGCGTTCCAGGGCAGGAAGAACCGCGGCGACCGGGAGGATATGAAAGAGCATGTCGGTCGGAATCCGCCACGACGATTTGCGCCGCCGCAACCGCGCGATGGTGATCGCGGCGGTGCGCCGCGCCGGACAGCCGTCGCGCACCGAGATCGCCGCAACCACAAGCCTCAGCCATTCGACGATCTCGGCGATCTCATCCGACCTGATCGTCGAAGGTATCCTGACCGAAAGCAAGCCGAGCGAGGCCGGCTCGCTCAAACGCGGCCGTCCGCAGGTCGGCCTCAGCCTCAATCCGGAAGCGGCCGCGGTAATGACCGTGGTGCTGTCGCTGAACTTCCTCTCGGTCGCCGTCATCGACTATGCCGGCCAGGTAATATCCGAGGAACAGCGCCGGCTCGACACGCTGACGATGTCGCGCGACTCGCTGATCGGTGAGTGCACGGCAATCGTGCGGCGCCGCCTGGAAGATCCCGACCTGGACGTGCGCAGCATCGCCCGTATCGCGCTGGCCGTCCAGGGCATCACCGACACCCGTGCCCGCGCCATGCTGTGGTCGCCGATCACGCCGCACACCGACATCGCCTTCGCCGACATATTCGAAGACGAGTTCGGCATCCCAGCCATTATGGAGAACGATTGCAACATGATGGCGGTGGCGCTGCGCTGGCGCGACCCCGATCGTTACCGCGACGATTTCATCGCTATCCTTTTGTCGCACGGCATCGGCATGGGGCTGGTGCTGAAGGGCGAATTGTTCACCGGCACCCATTCCTCGGGCGGCGAATTCGGCCACATGATTCATCGGCCGAACGGGGCGCTGTGTCGCTGCGGACGGCGCGGCTGCGTCGAAGCCTATGCCGGCAATTATGCCATCTGGCGCAACGCGCGGCAGATGGGCGAGGATGCAGAACCCGTCGCCGATGTCAGCGATGCCGACATGCGCGCCCTGGCTGCCGCCGCCCGCGAAAGGGACGGACCCGAACGGGAAGCCTATCGCAAGGCCGGCGAAGCGCTCGGCTACGGCCTCGGCAGCCTGTTCGCGCTGATCGATCCGGCGCCGGTCGCCATGGTCGGCGTCAGCGCCGCCGCCTTCGACCTGATCGAGCCGGCATTGCGGCAAGCGATTGCCCAGACCGCCGGCGGCCAGCATTCCAAGTCGATTTCCTTCGACACCGAGCCGAACGAACTGCCGCTGATCCGCGAAGGCTGCGCCATGCGGGCGCTAATCTTCGTCGATCAGGAGATTTTTGCGCCGGGCGTGCAGGCGAGATCCGGTCTCGGCGGCAAGAACGTGGCGTGAGTTCAAACGAGGGAGTTCAGTCCTCGCGAATGGCGTAACCCGCCCCACGGATGGTGCGGATGACATCGGGCATACGGCCGTTGTTGACCGCCTTGCGCAGCCGGCCGACATGCACATCGACCGTGCGTTCGTCGATGTAGATCGTCTCGCCCCAGACATTGTCGAGCAGTTGGCTGCGCGAGAACACGCGGCCTGGATGGCGCATCATGAATTCAAGCAGGCGGAATTCCGTCGGCCCGAGCCGGATTTCGCTCTTCTTGCGATAGACACGGTGCGATTCGCGATCGAGCACGATATCGCCGACCTTGAGCACGCTGGACAGCACTTCCGGCTTGGCCCGGCGCAGCAGCGCCTTGACCCTGGCCATGAACTCCGGCGTCGAGAAAGGCTTGACCAGATAGTCGTCGGCACCGGTCGAGAGGCCGCGCACGCGGTCGCTTTCCTCGCCTCGCGCGGTCAGCATGATGATCGGCAGCCGCTCGGTCTCGGGACGCATCCTTAGCCGGCGGCAGAGTTCGATACCGGAAACCGCAGGCACCATCCAGTCGAGCACCAGAAGGTCTGGAACGTTCTCCTGCAGCCGGATTTCGGCCTCGTCGCCGCGCGTCACCACCTCGACCTGGTAACCTTCGGATTCGAGATTGTAGCGGAGCAGCACGCCTAGCGGCTCCTCATCCTCCACCACCATGATGCGTGGCGCGATCATCGGCTGGTCACCCCTGTCATGCCGCTGGCGCGGACATTGCCGTCTCGTCCTGCTTCGGACGGTTGGCTGGCAACTGCGTGCCGGTCAAAACATAATAGGCATTTTCGGCGATGTTGGTCACGTGGTCGCCGATCCGCTCGAGGTTCTTGGCGCAAAACAACAGGTGCGTGCACGCCGTGATGTTGCGCGGATCTTCCATCATGTAGGTCAGAAGTTCGCGGAACACCGATGTGTATTTGACGTCGATGCGTTCATCATTGTTTCTGAGCGTGGCAAGCGCTGCCGCGTCAGCGGCGGCATACTCGTCGACGACCCCCTGCACCTGGATCAGCACCAGCTGCGCCATTGCGTCGATCGAATGCGAAAGGTCGTGCGGCGTGACGCTCAGCCCGACAGTGCCGACGCGCTTGGCGATGTTCTTGGCAAGGTCGCCGATGCGCTCGAGGTCGCCGGCCATGCGGATCGAACCGACCACCGCACGCAGATCGTTGGCCATTGGCTGGCGCTTGGCGATCAGCGTGATGGCACGATCGTCCAGCTCGCGCTGGCGTGCATCCATGATGGCGTCGTCGGAAACCACCCGCTGCGCCAGCGCATTGTCCGAATTGAGCAAAGCCCTGGTCGAGCCACCGACCATCGAGCGGGCGAGATCGCCCATGTCGCGGATCAGCTGGCTGATCTGCTCCAGATCCTCATCGAAAGATGCAACGGTATGTTCACCCATGATCTTCGTCCCTCATATGCCAGAGATCAGCCGAACCGGCCGGTGATGTAGTCCTGGGTGCGTTTGTCGTCGGGGGTGGTGAACATCTTGTCGGTGGCGCCCTCCTCGACCAGATAGCCAAGATGGAACATCGCGGTGCGCTGCGACACGCGCGCTGCCTGCTGCATCGAATGGGTGACGATGACGATCGTATAGTTCTGACGCAGTTCGTCGATCAGTTCCTCGACGCGAGCGGTGGCGATCGGGTCGAGCGCCGAACACGGTTCGTCCATCAGGATCACCTCGGGCGACACGGCGATGGCGCGTGCAATGCACAGGCGCTGCTGCTGGCCACCGGAAAGACCCGTGCCAGGTTCCTGCAAACGGTCCTTGACCTCGTTCCAGATCGCCGCCTTCTTCAGGCTGGACTCGACGATCTGATCCATGTCGGCCTTGCGCTTGGCCAATCCGTGGATGCGCGGACCATAGGCGACGTTCTCGTAGATCGACTTTGGGAACGGATTGGGTTTCTGGAACACCATGCCGACGCGCGCCCTGAGTTCGACGACATCGATGTTCTTGTCGTAGATGTCCTCTTCGTCGAGCGTGATCTTGCCGGTTACCCGTGCTGAATCGATGGTGTCGTTCATGCGGTTGAGGCAGCGCAGGAAGGTGGACTTGCCGCAGCCGGAGGGGCCGATCAGCGCCGTCACCTGGTTCAGGCGGACGTCGAGATCGACGTCGAACAGCGCCTGCTTCTCGCCGTAGAACACGCCGACCTTGTCGCCGCGCATTTTTATCACTTCGTTCGACTTCATCTTGTCGCCCACTGCGTTTTCAAGGGACTGTTCGGTCATGATGTTCATACCAAAATGCCTTTTTTCTACCAGCGCCGCTCGAACCGACGCCGAAGCACGATCGCGGTGATGTTCATGGCCATGAGGAAGACGAGCAGGATGATGATGGCGCCGGACATACGCTCGACGAAGGCGCGTTCGGCCTCGTTCGCCCACATATAGATCTGCACCGGCAGCGCGGTGGCCGGATCGAAAGGCGTCGTCGGTGGATCGGCGACGAAGGCGACCATGCCGATCAACAGCAGCGGCGCGGTTTCGCCGAGCGCGCGCGCAAGACCGATGATGGTGCCGGTGAGGATGCCGGGCGCGGCAAGCGGCAGGATGTGCTGGAACACCATCTGCATCTTGGAGGCGCCAAGGCCGAGAGCTGCCGAGCGGATCGACGGCGGCACCGCGGCAAGCGCGGCGCGCGTCGCGATGATGATCGTCGGCAGCGTCATCAGCGTCAGCACCAGGCCACCGACGAAAGCGGCGGAGCGTGGCATGCCCAGGAAATTGATAAACACCGCGAGGCCGAGCAAGCCGAAGACGATTGACGGCACTGCGGCCAGATTGTTGATGTTGACCTCGATAAGGTCGGTGAAACGGTTCTTCTTGGCGAATTCCTCCAGATAGATGGAGGCGGCGACGCCGATCGGCAGCGCGAGCAGCAGCACGATCACCATCATATAAAGCGAGCCGATGATCGCCACGCCCATGCCCGAGGTTTCCGGGCGGCTGGAGGCGCCGTAGGTGAACAGGCCGCTGTTGAAGTGCTCGGCCATCGCGCCCTCGGCCTTGAGCTTGTTCATCCAGGTGATCTGCTGGTCCGAGACCTTGCGTCGCGCTTCCTCGACACTGAGGTCGATCTGGCCCTTGAAAGCCGAGTCGAGATTGGCGGCGGCGAGGATGTTGACGTCGCGTGTCGTGCCGATCACCGAGGGATCGGCGGCAACGATGTCGCGCAACTGGACGCGGGCGCCTTCCGAAAGGAAGCCCTTGAGCTTCTGGATCATCGGCTTGTCATCAGGAGAGATGCCGAGCTTGGCCACCAGCGCGTTTTCTGCGAGCTTGGGATAATTCGCCTTGATCAGAACGCTCGGATCGGTTGCGCGCTTGCCGGAAGGATCGATCACCTTCTCGTCGAACGTGATCGGCAGCGATACCGTCGTCTGCCAGAAGGCGGTGTAGCCTTTCGAGACGATGGTGATCAGCATGATTGCCAGGAACGCCAGGCCTACGGAAATCGCCACGACGCCATAGATGCGGAAACGGCGTTCGGCGGCGTAACGGGCCTTCAGGCCGATGTCGCGGCGCGGATGGGCCGCCGGCCTGACCATCGTATCCATGGGAATGTCGGTCATTCGTACTGCTCCCGATATTTGCGCACGATGTAGAGCGCGACGATGTTCATCACCAGCGTCAGCGTGAACAGCGTCAGCCCGAGCGCGAAGGCGACCAGCGTCTGCGGCGAATTGAACTCGAGGTCGCCGGTGAGCTGGTTGACGATCTTGACGGTGATGGTCGTCATCGCCTCGAACGGGTTGATGGTGAGGTTGGCGGCGACGCCCGCCGCCAGCACGACAATCATCGTTTCGCCGATGGCGCGCGAGGCAGTCAGCAGGATGGCGCCGACGATGCCGGGCAGTGCCGCCGGCAGGATCACCCGCTTGATCGTCTCGGAGCGGGTCGCGCCGAGGCCGAGCGACCCGTCGCGCATGGCGCGCGGCACCGCGGTTATGATGTCGTCTGAGAGAGAGGAGACGACCGGGATCAGCATGACGCCCATGACCAGGCCGGCGGTGAAGATGCTCTGGCCCTGGATGAACGGCGAGCCGCCGGTCAGCGCCGCTGACAGGTCGCGCAGGAACGGCCCAAGCGTGACGACGGCGAAGATGCCGTAGACGATGGTCGGTATGCCGGCCAGCAGTTCAAGCGCCGGCTTGACCACCGAGCGCACCCTGGGCGTTGCGTATTCGGCCATGTAGACAGCCGACATCAGCCCGACCGGCACCGCAACCAGCAGCGCGACGGCGGCGATATAGAGCGTGCCGGCAAGAAGCGGGATCAGGCCGAACTGGCCCTGGCTGCCGCCCGAACCGGCAGCGGCAAAACGCGGATCCCAGACCGTGCCGAAGAAGAAACTCATCGGCGAGACGCTCTCGAAGAAGGTGATCGTCTGGAACAGCATCGAAAGCACGATGCCGACGGTGGTCAGGATGGCGATGGTGGAGGCGGCAAGCAGCCCCCACAGCATCAACCGCTCGACATTGTTGCGCGCCCTGGCGCGCGGCTCGATCTGCCTGAGCGCATAGAAGGCGCCGGCGATCGAGGAAGCCAGAATGACAATGGCGCCGAACAGGCCGAGCCGGTCCTGGACCTTGTTCGCCTCGACGGCGATCGGGATCATGTAATCCTGTGTGTCGCTCGCCAGTGCCACGCCCTTGGCGGCGAGCAGCGGCTGCAACTCGGCAAAGCTGGCAGGCATTGCGGCCAGTGTGCCAGCATCGAGTTTGCGCAGGCCCCTGGCGAGGCTCTTTACCAGGCTGACATCCAGTGCCTCGCTGGCAACCTTGCTGTCGACGGTACGCTCGGGCAAGGCAGCGTGGATGTGCCGGTCAAGATAGACCGAAGAACCGACGGCCCAGACGGCAAGCAGCAAAAGAGCAGGCAGGACGGCGAGCAGGAAGGCCCACCAGCCGTGATAGTGGGCACGCGAATGCGGCTTGACTTTGCCATTGTCCTGGGCCGCGGCACGCTGCCGGCCGATGAAAAAGGCAACCAGGCCGACGGCAACGACGATGGCCAGTACGAGCAAGGACGACATGGACCCACCCCAAGGGAAATTCTAACGCAGCCACCATTGCGGCCTGCGGTGAAACCGGGGCGCGGATTTGACCCGCACCCCGGTTCGGCAGCTTGATTACATCGACTTTCCGGCGGCGAAAGCGTCACGCTGGGCCTGACGCTCGGCATCCGGAGCAGCAACGAGGCCGTATTCGGCGAGCGGGCTTTCCGGGCCAACCATCTGGTCGTCGAGGAAGAACTCGACATATTCCTTGAGGCCGGGAACGACGCCCAGATGCGCCTTCTTGACGTAGAAGAACAGCGGGCGCGAGACGGGATACTTGCCGCTGGCAATCGTCTCGGTCGAAGGCACGATACCTTCCACGGTGGCGACCTTCAGCTTGTCGGCATTGTTCTCATAGAAGGCGAGGCCGAACACGCCGACGCCGGTCTTGTTGGAGTCGATGCGGGCGAGCGTCTCGGTATAGTCGCCATCGATGTCGACGGCCTTGCCGTCCTTGCGGATGGCAATGCAGGTTTTGCCGATTTCCTTGTCGTCGGCAATGCCGGCGGCCTTGAGAGCAGCCTTGTCACAGCCGGCATCGAGGAGCTTGGTCTCGAACACTTCGCGCGTGCCGTGCTTTTCGCCCGGAATGTAGGCGGCGATGTCCCAGTCGGGCAGCTTCGGATTGACCTGGCTCCACTTGGTGTTCGGATTGTCGACGAGCTTGCCGTCGACGACCAGCTTGGCCGCGAGCGCCTTGTAGATGTCGGCGGGAACCAGCGCCCAGTCCGGGCCCTTGATGTCGGTGGCGAAGACGATGCCGTCATAGCCGATCCGGACTTCCTGGACTTCCTTCACGCCGGCGGCGGCGCAGGACTTGAGTTCGTCCGCCTTGATCGGACGCGACGAGTTGGCGATGTCGATCGTGTCTTCGCCGACGCCCTTGCAGAATTCCTTGATGCCGGCGCCGCTGCCGCCGGATTCGACGACCGGGGTCTTGAAGTTGGTGAACGTTTCGCCGAACTGCTCGGCAACGATCTTGGCATAAGGTAACACGGTCGATGATCCGGCGACCTGGATCTGGTCGCGCGCGGCGGCGAAGCCGGACGACGCGGCGAGCGCAAGCGCAGCGGCCGACGCCGTATAGAGGAATTTCTTCATGTGGCCTGCTCCTGTTCGGAAGATGGTCTCTCGGCGCTCGTCAGTCGGCGCCCGCTGAGGCCAATAGCCTTCGATTATAACAGTCGCATGACAGTTTGATGTCACCCCGGTAACGCGTCATCGCGATGAGCAAAACGCCGCCTGGCCGGCACTGAACACGCAGCCCGGCTTTGTCCCCGGAATCAGAGACTTGCTCCGCTTGGGGCCGAGATTGGCCAGCGATTTGGGGTTAGCCGGCCTTTACGAAAAAAAGCCGGACGGGAGCGCGTTGCTCTCAGCCAGACGGTGTCATGGCCGGGCCATCGCCGAAAACAGGTCCGTTGGGGTAGGTTGACGCTGTCTCATGCCGGCGGTCGCTGCTCCCGCCCGTAACTGGAAAGGGAGGAATCGAACGCCGCCATTGTCTCGGCTGGATACAACCTTTGATATGGTGCGATCGCACCATAGTCTTGGCCGCTGGCAGGGCGCGAATCTTCGCCGTATTCCCGGCACTCGGACAGGCAGGACCGGCCCTACCCGGCGTTGCGCTGAGCCTGCCGGCTGGCGCCGACCCAGCGCTCGACCTTCTCGAGCAGCGCCCGGGGACTGATCGGCTTGGGCAGATAGTCGTCCATGCCTGCCTCCAGGCAGCGCTCGCGGTCGCCCTTCAGCGCATGCGCGGTGACGCCGACGATCGGCACATGCGTGCCGGTTTCTTCCTCCAGCCGGCGAATGGCGGCGGTCGCTTCGAGACCGTTCATCTCCGGCATGGAGACATCCATCAGGATCATGCACGGGTTGAGCCGGCCGAAGGCATCGAGCGCCTTGCGGCCATTGCCGACGATCTCGAAACCATAACCGGTCTCGCCGAGAATCTGGGTGAACACCATCTGGTTTACCTCATTGTCCTCGGCCACCAGTATGTCCAGCCTGTCGCCACCAGCCGCCACCGGTGGCCGGGGGCGAATCGAAGGCGGCTGCAGCAGCGCCCGCTGTTCGGACGGTGCCGAGGGCTGCGGCCGCGTCACATTGCTCGCAGCGACGTCGGCCGCGAGCGGCTGCGCGTCGCTGCCGCCAGTGTTGTGGCGATGCCGCTGGATGGTGGCGACCAGCGTTTCCAGCAGCACCGAAGAGCGCGCCGGCTTGATCAACTGGGCATCGATGCCGAGATCGCGATAGCTGGTGTTGGCGAGCGACTGGTCGACCGAGGTCAGCATGATGATCGGCGTTCCGGCAAGGCCAGCGGTGTTGCGCACGATCCGCGCCATTTCGGCGCCGCTCATTTCAGGCATCTGGTAGTCGAGCAC